>DAOQNO010000103.1:0-5629 GCA_035332125.1 Elusimicrobiota bacterium
CCAACCGGGCGGCGGTTTTTTTTGCCAAAGCCGGGTCCCCGGGAGCGGGGTATTGAATGTCGTACAACTCCGGCGGAAACCCGCCGAAATCGTGAATCGTTCGGGGCCGGGAGTTCCCCGTCAAATACGTTCCCCGGGTGAGCCAGTGGGCGGACACGCACAGGACGGCCCGCGGCTTTCCCAAGGCGCGCCCCAACTCCGTCCAGGCGGACGCGAAGGGCGAGTCCTCGATGGCGTTCATCGGCGATCCATGACCCAAAAACAACGCCGGCCACGTTTTCATTCTTATGTCCTGGAGAAATTTCGTTCCGCGATCCATGGCTTTTATCAAAAACGACGATCGCGGACAAAAGTTCCCCCCTCGCCCCCGCCGGCGCCTTCCCCCCGATTTGACAGGGGTCCGGCGATATGGGACACTGTCGTCGACCGCAGCGCCACGTCCTTCCGGTTTTGTCTCCACCGCAACGGCGAATTCACCATAAAAGGAACCCACGGCTTTTTTAAGCCTCCCCATGTCTTTTGAATCATTGTCCCTGCACCCCGCCCTCGTCAAAGCCACCGCCGCCCTCGGCTACACCGAACCCACCCCCATTCAAGCGAAAGCCATTCCTCTGGCCCTTTCGGGCCGGGACGTTCTGGGCGCCGCCCAAACGGGCGGGGGCAAGACCGCCGCCTTCGTTCTGCCCATTCTCCACGGACTCCTGAACAAACCGGCTCCGGGACCCCGGGTTCTGATCTTGGTGCCGACGCGCGAATTGGCCGTCCAGGTGGACCGCGTCATCAAGGAATGCTCCCGTTTTTCGCCCGTCAAAACCGCCGTCATCATCGGTGGCGTCGGCCACAGCGGCCAGACCCACGCGGTGCGCCAGGGGGCCCAAATCCTGGTGGCCACCCCGGGCCGCTTGATGGACCACCTGGAACAAAAGAATTTCCAACTGCATCGCATCGATCAGCTGGTGCTGGACGAAGCGGACCGCATGTTGGACATGGGCTTTTTGCCCGACATCAAGGACATCCTGAAACACGTCCCCCCGGAACGGCAGACCCAGCTCTATTCGGCGACCCTGCACAAGGACGTGGAGCGCATCGCCGCCTTCGCCCTGCGGGACCCCGCCCGGGTCGAGGTCGAAAAACCGGCGACGGTGGCCGAAGGCATCAGCCAGATCGCCTACCCCGTCATTCAATCCCAAAAAATTCCGCTGTTGCTCACGCTTCTCAATTCGACGGAAATGCGGTCGGTGCTGGTCTTCACCCGGACCAAGCACGGCGCCGACAAGGTGGCCCAGCGGCTCGCCGAAAGCGGCTACCGCGCCGGCGTCCTCCATTCCAACCGCTCGCAAAACCAGCGCCAGGCCGCCATGGACGATTTCCGCCACGCGCGCACCCGGCTCCTGGTGGCCACCGACATCGCGGCCCGCGGCATCGACGTCAAAGGCATCAGCCACGTCGTCAATTTCGACGTGCCCCGGCACGCCGAGGATTACGTCCACCGCGTGGGCCGCACCGCCCGGGCCTACGGCGTGGGCGACGCCATCTTGCTGGTGGACCCGTCGGAAGAGTCCTTCGTCCGCGGCATTGAGCGTTACGCCCGAATCGTCTTTCCCCGCGCCATGATCCCCAATTTCCAATACAACAACCCCCCCAAGGGCGGCGGCGCGCCCGCCGGCCGTTCAAGTCGGCCGCCGTTTCAATCCCACAAGGGGTCGTCCCATTCGCCCCACAAAGGATCGTCCCACCCGAACGCCCGACACCCCGGAAACCGGCCCCCCCGCGGGCCCTTCCGTCGACACAAATAACCCGAGGAGAAACCACCGTGGCCCAATTTTTCAAGAAACGACGCCGGGGCGCCCCCGGACCCAGCAAAAACGAACTCAAAGTCCGCCGCCGGCGGGCCGACGCCAACGAAGCCGCCCAACAGCGCCCGCTGGCCGAGGAAATCCCCGGCGTTCAGCGCGTGACGCTGCAGCTCGATTTCCTGACGCCCCAGCGACAGGTGCTGGACCAGCAAACCCACGTCTTCAACGCGACCGACACGCCGGAATTCACGGCCGAATGCCTGGGCCGCTGCGGCGGCACGGGGATTTTCGATCTTTCCGACAAGGTCCAGCAGGCCGTGAACGCCCGCCAGCGCACCCTCCAAAGCACCGACCTCTGCGCGGAGCGGATTTTTCCCGGCTCCAGCGAAACCTGCGGCTTCCAGCTTCAATCCACGATCGACATCGTTTTCGCCCCCGCCAACGGCTGATCGCGGCGCCGCCGCCCACCGCCCAACATATATAATGGTTTCTCGGCGCGCCCCTTCGGGCGCGGCCCAGAAAGGCGGCTCCTTCATGAAAAAATGGCTTTGGATTCTTCCCGGGCTTCTCTCGGTGTCTTCGGCCCGGGCCTACGACGCCACCCTCAAGGCGTTCCAGGGGAAGGCCTTCGTCCGGTCCGCCGGCGAAACCGCCTACCGGCCTCTGCGCCCCGGTCAAAAATTCCGTCGAGACGACACCCTCCGAACCGGGGACGGGGGATTGGTCCAGGTGGCCTTCAAATCCGGCGCCACGGTCCTGGTGAAGGAAAATTCGCGCTTTTCCCTCCGCAGCGACAAGAACGGCGACGCCCTGACCTTTGTTCGCGGCGAATTCCTGATCGGACTGCGAAACCGCCTAAAAGGGCGCGACAAGTTCACGGTCCGCACGCCCGCCTGCGTGGCCGCCGTTCGGGGGACGGTGTTTTGGGGATTGAGCGACGACAAGAAAAAATCCACCTACGCCTGCTTCACCGGGGCCATCGAGGTCACCGCCCGGGGCCGGTCGGTGACGCTGAACCCCGGGCAGAAATTGGCCGTGGCCTTCGGCGCCGCGCCCAGCAAGACCGTCCCCGCGAACATCCCCAAGGAATACATCAAGACCTTCGCCGTGGACGACAGCCTGCAGGGGGTGGACGAGATTTTGGAGGACGGCGGGGCGAAGTAAGTTCCACTCGCCCACAACTTAATTGATATTCGGCGCCGTCCCGGCGCCTCTCGCCGGGGCGACACTTGGCCGGAGTCCAAGTGCGCATGAAGCCCCGGACCGGCGAGGCGGCGCTCGAAACCCCGAATTGGAATCTGATTTGGCTGGCACTTTCGCAAAGCTTCAAGTGCCAGCGGCCGTGCGGATACGCACCGTGCCTGTTTGTCGGAAGGCGCGGGTCGGGGCGACGGGCGAAGGCCGTCGCATGATTGGGGGAATTTCCTCACGACAACGGCGGGGCCGTTGTGGAACGAGGCCACCGGAAGAGTTCCAACCTTTTGGAGGGGTGGCCGAGTGGTTTAAGGCGGCGGTCTTGAAAACCGCTGTGCCCGAAAGGACACCGGGGGTTCGAATCCCTCCCCCTCCGATTTTTTTAAAGTGTGATTTGGGATTCGAAGAATCCCGACCGCGCTAGCGGAAGTGGCGCGGGGGAGCGGCCTCCCCCTCCGATTTTTTGATTCCGACCAACGCCCGGAGGCCGTCCATGGGAAAATCCTGCGAAAGCTGTTTGATGCCCCTACGGAAGGACCCCGGGCCCCGGGAGTCCGACCGTTACTGCAGTTACTGCTTTAAAAACGGCGCCCTGTGCTATTCGGGGACGGATTTAAAGGAATTTCAGCGTCGGGCCTACGAGGGCATGATTGCCCGCGGGACCGGCCGGATCGCCGCGCGCCTTTTTACGTTTCTGATTCGCTTCGCCCCCCGTTGGCGGGCGCCAAAAAATTAAAGGACAAATTCCATGGAAACCCCGAAAACCACCGAAGCGGCCCCCGTACCCCTTGGGCAAAAAATCAAAAGGGCCTTGATCAAATATTCCCTTTTGGCGTTGCTCGCGGCCATCGGCGGATCGGCCCTCTGGGTGTGGGGATCGTTGACCTACGTGTATTCCTCGGGCGAACGGGCGGGGTACGTGCAAAAAATTTCCAAGAAGGGCTGGGTGATCAAAACCTGGGAGGGCGAACTGGCCATGGTCAACCTGCCGGGAGCGATGCCGGAAAAATTCGTCTTTACCGTCCGCGAGGAGTCCGTGGCCCGGCGGATCCAGGACACCATCGGCCAACGCGTGGCGCTTTCCTACCAGGAACACCGCGGATTGCCCGGAAACCTTTTTGGGGACACCCGCTATTTCGTCATTAACGTCGGCGCGGTGGACCCGGCGCCGACTCCCGCCGACGCTCCGCGCTCAGCGCTGTAAGGCGATCTTGACCGGGGCCCTTTTTTCCACCAACACCAGGTAAATACCGCTCGGCGCGGGCTCGCCGCTTTCCGTCAACCCGTCCCAGGACGCCGCCCCGTTGACGTCCGTGGTCAACGACCGCACAAACCGCCCGTCCGCCGCCACCACCTTCACCGCCGTCTGGACCGGAAGGTCCTGGAGAGTCAACGAACCCGCCGCCGCGGGGCGGTAGGGATTGGGGAACACGTGGGGCGGCTTCTCCTCGCTCTCGGCGGTAACCGTCAACGTTGCGTTTCGGGTTTGGCCTCCGGCCGTGGCGCTCACGACGACGGTGGTGTTGGCGGCCACGGCGAAGGTGTCGATGGTGAACCCCGCGCTGGTTTGCCCCGCCGCCACCAGGACGCTGGAGGGAACGCTGGCCACGGCCGTGTCGGCGCTGGCGAGGGCCACGGAACTCCCTCCCGCGGGCGCGGCGGAACCCAGCGTCACCGTGCCGTGGGTGGCGGTGCCGCCTTGGACCGTGGACGGCGAAAGGGACAGGCTTGAGACCGCCACGACCGACGCTTGAACCACGGCGCTGGCGGCGGAATCCGCCGAGGTGGAACCGCTGCCGTTGGTGGCGGTGACGCGAAAGCGAATGGTGCTGCCCACGTCCGCCACGCCGAGGAGGTAGGTCGTCCCCGTGGCGCCGCCGATGTCGACGCAGGCGGCTCCGGCGGAATTGCAGCGCCGCCACTGGCGGGCGAACCCGCTCGGGCTGCCGCCCCAGGACCCGTCGGCCCCCGTCAACGTTTGGGTTTGAATGGCGGACCCCGACAGGGTCGGCAACGTCAAATTCACCGGCGGAGACCCCGCAAAATTGGAAAGCTGCACCTTCACCACCCGGGCCGGGCTCGTGTTGGTGCCGAAATAGCCGTACCCCGCCACGGAATCGTACACCGCGCAGGACAGGTTGTTTTCCCCCGCGTTCATCGTCAATTCGCCCGACGCCGCGAAGGTCGCCAAATCCACCCGCTTGATTTTCCCCGGGGATTCGCTGGTGCCCACGAACAAAAATCGATTTTGCCGGTCGATGATCCCGCTGGCGGGGTTGGGCGATCCCGCCAGAGCCACGCTGGCGGCCGAGGGGAAGGAACCGGTCTTCACCCGCCAGACCACGCCCGCGGTCGTCGTAAAAAAGGCCTCCCCGGCGGTCGTGTCGATGAGGCCGATCCGGGGCGAGGGCGACCCCGACGGCTGGGCCGTGGGGGCGTCCAGGGCGAGACTGGAAAGAATGACCCGGCCGATGGCGAACCGGCCGGACAGGTAAATGGTCGTGGAAGGGCCGTAAAAGTAGGAACCGTCGAGGGCCCCCGCCACGGTGTTCAAATCGTCGGGAAAGGTGGCGTTCTTCCGAAAGGAGACGGCGAAGGTCGACAAATTGACGCGAATCATTTCGGCCGGATTCGAAGCG
>DAOQNO010000104.1:0-5585 GCA_035332125.1 Elusimicrobiota bacterium
CCAAAAACGGCCCCAGGATTGGTCGGCCCAAATCCCCCCCAACACCGTTCCGACGAAACTAAAGAAGGCGCTGAAGCAGACGATCCCGTAAACCATCCGGGCCAGCGTCCGCCCGGCTTCCGGCGTCAATTTGGAACTGAAAAGTCCTCGAAGAATGTAGAACATCGCCAAAAATCCCGAGAGGAAGGTGGAGCTGTATCCGATGGTCACCGTGACCACGTGGGTGGCCAGCCAGAAATTGGAATCCAGGACGGCCCGCATCATTTCCATGGTGTCGCCCTGGGTGGCCAAATGGTGGGCGATGATTTGGGTTAAAAAGCCGATGCCCGCCGCGCCCAGGGCCCCCAGCCCGTTTTTATAGAGCCGCTCCAGCACGATGCCCAGGAGAACGGCGACCCACCCCACGAACACCGCCGACGAATAGAGGTTCGTCACCGGCGGACGCCCCTGAAGAACAATGCGGGAAACGAGCCCGAAGGTATGGACCAAGAAGGCGATCCAAAGAACGTGGGACGCCGTCTTCCGCAGGGGTTCCGGCCAGGCCAGGAAAGAGATGAAAATCAAGAGCGCCACCAGGCCGTACAACAAGAGCGCCTTGTAGAACGGGGCGAAGCGGTTGAACAGAACCTCCGAACCCACCCGGCGGGTCGGGGACGGAACGTTTTCCATCAGCCAGGCCCGGTAATCGTCCACGGCCTCGCCGAAGGCGGCGGTGTCGCCGGCCCGATAGGCGTCGCCCATGCGGGCGTAGGCCGGCACCCCCGGGTGAAGGGCCGGGGCTTCGAACCGAACCAACAAGGTGGCTCCGACGCTGACCCAATGAACCGGGTCCGGACCGGGAACCGGCAGCGGCAAGAACTCGGCGGCCTGGGACAAAAAGGCGTAGCGGTCACGGAAGGACGCCAGCATCGCCGGTCCGCCGTGGGGGTCGGATTTCTTTTTGGCCCGGGTCGCGGGAGCGTTCCTTTCCGCCAGGGCGCCTTCAAAGGCGGCCAATTCGCCTTGCCAGTCGGCGACCGAGGAAATCTGAAGGGTGTTTTGAATCTTTTGATAAAGGATCAATTTGCCCTGCAGGGCCCCAACGGCCGTTTGAAACCGGGACCGGTCCTCGGAACGGATGCCCTCGGCGTGATGGGCCTGGGTTTCTATGGCCTCCAGGTGGGGGGCGAGGTCCTTAAAGGCGTAACGACGCTGGGACCCCTGCTGAATGCCCAAAAGCCCCAGAACGTCGGGATCGTTGATCTCGAAAACAGCGTACCCGTCGGCCACCTCGGGGCGAAACAGGGTGTCCAGAAACCATTGGGTGGCCGTCACCGGCCGACCGGCCACGCGCAGGGTCTGCTTTCCCGAAAGGAGCAGAAGGGAATTCCGCGCCAGGGAATCCACGGGTTTCACCCGCCCGCCGTTCAAAACGGGCAAACGGCCGAAGCGCTCCACCGGCGACGGCCGGCCCGCGGGAAAAAGGGAATACACCAGGCCCGCGGTCAACAGCGCGGCGGTGATGACCGGCAGGTTCTTTTTCATGACATTTTCCTTCGGAACCCGGCCAAATGGGTCAAAAATTGAATCCCCAATCCCAGGGAAACCAAAACGCAGGCCACGTACGGCGTCACCCAGACCGGATTTTTGACGACCTGAAGCACCGACATCGTGTCGCCCTTGCCGAAACTGGCTTGAAAAAACGTCAGGCCTCGGTAGCGCAGGGGATGGTTCATGTAAATCAGGGCATCGCGGTCCTCCCCGGTTTCGGCATCGGTCAGACGGACCAAGCTGGAAAAGTTTTTGGGGATGTCCGTGCCGGGGTAGACGTCGTGGGTGAAATCCTTGAGATGGATCGAGAACGGGTAATAATGCCGGCGGGGCCGGAGCGCCAGGCGGTATTCGCGCCCGTCGGCGGCCACGCTTTGGGGCGCTCCCAGTCCCGTGGAAACCAACCAGGTGCCCAGGGAGTCGGCCCCTTTTTTGAACTCCACCAGGGCCGACACGTTGTTCGCCTCGTCATCGGAGGAAACGGGGGCCGCCTCCTCGATGGCAATGGTGGTGCCGATCCCGCGGGTGGCCAGGGAGCCCCCGCCCCGGCGCAGGAGGGCGTTCGGGAAAAATCGTTTCACGTTGAGGGTGAACGGAAGTCCGGCCGGCGCCAACGACTCTTCTTTGGCCAGCAAGGAGGCGGGGATGGCCACCACCCGGTCGACGGCCGGATCGGAACCGTCGATGAGAACCAGTTCCGAATCCCGGTAGTCCTCGGAGTAATTGCGGATCGTTCCCTCGTCGATGGCCATTTGGCTTTCGACCGAAAACATCTGGGTCAATCCCTGGCCCAACAACAACAGAAAGAGGCCGCCGTGGATGACGCTGATGCCGATGCGCTTTTTGGACCAAACGAAACGTTCAAAATGGGCCGCCGCCAAATTGACGAGCCACAGCCCGCCCACCAAATAGCCGCCGGGGAAGACCGGGAACCGGGCGCCGGATTCGGTTTCAAGGAAGATGAACCAACTGCTGAAATATTTTTTTTGGGCAGCGAAGGTCCCCATATGGACCTGGTCCAGGGTTCCGAAAACCACGAGAAGAATCATCATGGCCATGAGCGTAATGGTCAATTCCAGGGACCCCAGAACCCGTTGGACGGCGGGGAGGGGCGAAGCGTCGGGGGGCGCGGGCGGAAGATTCGGGGAAGCCTTCTTGTTTTTTTTCATAGCCCCTTCAAACTGGCCAGAAAGGCCCGGAACGACCGGTCGGCCCCGGCCACCAGAGCATCGTCGCCCGTCAATTTAAAAAACCACGTGCGGCCGTCCGCGGCGAACAGAGCGGCCCGAAGTCGCTTCTTGAATTTTCCATCGATCATGGGCTCGGCGCTCACGAAATTGACCAAGGTCATGGGCCGCCCGCCCAGGGTCGCGCGCTCCGTCTGGGCGCCCAGGTCGCCCTCCGCCAAAGCGGAAAGCCCGATCTGATCCCGCCAGCGGTTGATGTTGGACAAGAGGCCGCCCGCGTCGCCGTCCAGCACGGTCACCGACAGATCGCCGGTCCGGCCGTCGGGCCCCGGAACCACGAAAGTGGCGTAACGAAAGCCCGATCCGGGTTTTTCAATCCATCCTTTCGGCGTTTTCCACGTCACGCGATTTTCGGGCCCGGCGCTCGGAGCGATGCCCGCGGCCTGGGCGCCGCCCAGATCCATGCCCGGAGCCCCCGAAATGTCCGGGTGCCCGGGGGGCAGAGAGGATTTTGGCTCTTCGGCGGTTTCCGCCGGCGTGCCCGGGGACGGCATGGACGAGGGCGCGGCGGCCGGGACGGAAAGATTCGGCGCGTCGGATTCCTTGGGGACCGTGTAATAAGCGATGTCGTCCCGCCGGCAACCGGTTGCGATCATGGAAAAGGCAAGAAGGATGAAGACGCGGGAGAATTTCATTGAGTTCACTGTGAGATGTTTGATCATTATAGGAATTTAGGAGTCGCCGCTGACGAAAGAAATTCTTTCCGGAATCCTTGACGAATTCTTACTTTCGGTTCATATATAAAAGGTGACCCAGCGATCCTCCCCTAAAAAAGGGTTCACCCTCATTGAAATGATGCTCGTGGTGGCGATCATCGGCCTTCTGGCGGCCATCGCCATGCCCCAATTCGCCAATTTGGTCATCCGCTCGAAGGAGGGCGCCATGAAAGGCCACTTGGGTTCCATGCGCGCCGCCCTCAATCTCTACTACGTCAACAACGACGGAAACTATCCTTATTACATGACGCTGGTCCAATACCCCAACGCCTTGACCGACGGCGGATACATCGACCGATTCCCTTACGCCTACAACCCGCGGCTGGGGTTTCTTCACGGCGGAGAATTTGTTCGATCCACTTACGGGGTCAACGACGCCGGGGCGTCGGGACCGCCGCCCGGCTCCAACAAAGGTTATTGCCTTAATTCTTTCGGCGGGGATTACGAAATCCACTTGAATTGCACCCACACGGACACTCTGGGGAATATTTGGAGCACGTACTAGGAAGGGAACTCCCGCGACTTCGAAAAGCCTATTCGTAGCGCAACGCTTCGATGGGGGAGAGGCGGGAGGCCTTGCGGGCGGGCCAGAAGCCGAAAACGATGCCGACCCCCACGGAAAAAAAGAACGCGAGGGCCACCGAGGGCCAGGTTACTTCGGCGGCCCACCCGGCCGCCCGGGACATCGCGAAGGATACGCCACCGCCCAGGACGATTCCGATCAACCCGCCCAGGGTGGAGAGCACCGCCGATTCGATCAAGAACTGGGAGAGCACCATCCATTGGGCGGCCCCCACGGCCTTTCGTAGGCCGATTTCCCGGGTGCGCTCGGTCACCGACACCAGCATGATGTTCATGATGCCGATGCCGCCGACCAAGAGGGAAATCGCCGCCACGATGCCGAGAAGCAGGGTGAACGTCTGGGTGGTGCCGGCCAGCGCCTGCTGAATGTCGGCCATGTTTCGAAGGACGAAATCGTCGTCTTTGTGGGCGGGCAGGCGGTGGCGTTTGCGCATGAGGGCCGTGACGTCCTCCATCACCCCGGGCATGCCGTCGGCCGAATCGCATTCGATGGCGATGGAATTCAGATATTTCTTGCCCAGAACGCGGTTCATGGCGGTTCGAAGAGGCACCAGAACCATGTCGTCCTGGTCCCGAAAACCGCCGGCGCCCTTCGCCGGAAGAATCCCGATCACCTTGAAATTGACCCGATTGATCTTGATCGTCTTGTCCACCGGGTTTTCCCGCCCGAACAAATTGTTGATCACGGTCTGCCCCAAAAGGACCACCCGGGCCTCCGCGTCGTCCTCGGCGTCGGTGAAAAACCGCCCATAATAGGGAGCGGCCGCGCGCATGGGCGCGTAGAGCGGGGTGGCGCCGGTCAGCTGGGTGTTGGTGTTTTGATCCCCGGCCACGACCTGCACAGAGCCGTTGACGTTCCCGTCCACACGCACCACGTGGGGATTGACCTTGGCGATGGCCTTCACGTCCTCGATGGTCAGGCGGGTGGCGCTCCCCGCTTCGCCCCGGACCCCGCCCGAAGACGGGGCCCCGGGCATCAGCATGATCAAATTGGACCCCAGGCTGGACAAGCGGGATTCCACGGCTTTCTGGGCGCCCCGGCCCAGGGCGAGCATGGCGATGACGGCCGCCACGCCGATCAGAATTCCCAGCATGGAAAGGGCGCTCCGCACTTTGTTGGCCACGACGGCCCGAAGGGCCGACAGCGAAAATTCCCGGAACCCCGTGAGCCAAGGGCCGGCGCCCCCGACGGGGGGTTTCGCCCCCTCCTCGGACCGCGACAAAGGGGCGGTCGGCCGGTCGGCGCCGGGCGCCCGCTCGTCCCCGACGATTCGCCCGTCTTTTAGGCGGAGGATTCGGGTGGCGTGGGCGGCGATCTCGGATTCGTGCGTGACCATCACGATGGAAATGCCCGCGGCGTGGAGGCGATCCAATTGGGCCAGGATTTCCTCCGCCTGATCGGACGCGAGGTTTCCCGTGGGCTCGTCGGCAAAAATAAGCCGGGGGCGGTTGGCCAGGGCCCGGGCGATGGCCACCCGCTGTTGCTGGCCGCCCGAGAGCTGGTTGGGCC
>DAOQNO010000105.1:0-5569 GCA_035332125.1 Elusimicrobiota bacterium
GCCGACGAGCGGCGTGGGGCCGGTGATGCGGAGCCCGTCGGGCAACTCCTCCACGCGGGCGCCCAGGGCGTTGAGGCCCCGGGCCACGTGGGCCAGCCGGTCGGATTCCTTGACCCGCAGTTCGCCCGCCCCGCGAATCTCGGTCGTGCCCTGGGCCTGGGTGGCGGCCAGGGCAAGAATGGGAACTTCGTCGATCAACCGGGGGAGGATTTCCTCGCCGAATTGGGTGGCGCGAAGGGCCGCCGGACGAACGAGGAGATCGGCCAGGGGTTCCCCGGCGACGACGCGGACGTCCTCCTGCTTGATGGACGCCCCCATTTTGTTCAGGACTTCCAGGACGCCGTCCCGGGTGGGGTTGATGTTGACGTTTCGCAGCATCACCTCCGAGCCGGGCGTGAGCAGGGCGGCGACGATGAAAAACGCCGCGCTGGAGATGTCCGAGGGGACCACCCATTCCTGGGGTTTGAGGGATTGCCCGCCCTGCACGCCGACGCGTTTTTCCTCCACGGTCAGTTTGACGCCGGCGGCGGCCATCATGCGTTCCATGTGGTCCCGGGAACGAAGCGGTTCTTCGAAGGTGGTCACGCCTTCGGCGTACAGGCCCGCCAGGAGGAGACAGGATTTCACCTGGGCGCTGGCCACGGGGCTTTTCCAATCGATGGCCCGGAGCGGGCGGCGGCCGTGGATGCGAAGCGGCGCGAAGCGACCGTCGCGCGCGGAGATGTCGGCGCCCATTTGCAGGAGCGGGTCGACCACGCGTTGCATGGGGCGGGCCGAGAGCGACTTGTCGCCCATGAGGCGGGCGGCGAAGGGGTGTCCCGCCATGACGCCCGAGAGAAGACGGATGGTGGTGCCCGAATTGCCGCAGTAAATGTGGTCGGCCGACGGCTCGGCCAGCCCGTAGAGGCCCCGGCCGACGACGATCCACTCGCCGCGTTTGTCCAACTCGATGCTCACCCCCAGCGTGCGAAAGGCCTCGGCCGTGCGCTCGCAGTCGTCGGCTTCCAGGGGATGGACGATCCGGGACGTCCCTTGGGCCAGAGCCGAAAGAATCACGGCGCGGTGGGTGATGGATTTGTCCGGCGGCGGCCGGGTTTCGCCCCGCAGGGCACCCCCCGGAACGACCACGCGGCTGGAGGTGGAAATGGACATGGTTTAACTCCCGTGAAATTCGTCGTGAAAGCGTTGGGCGGCCCGCAGGTCGGTCCGGGGCCAGCGCCGCCCCACCAGGCCGCCGAGGGTCCGCTGAAAATCCCGCGCCGCCCGTTTCAGGGGCGCGGCGTTCGAATCGAAGATGCCGCGCCAGAGGTCGGGGTCGGCCCCGGCCACCCGGGTGGCGTCCCGGAAACTGCCCGCCGCCAGGGACCGAAGGGTTTTTCGCTCCGACGGGGTCGCGCCCCACCGGCCCGCGGTGAGCGCGAGGGCGTCGGCGATCAAATGGGGCAGATGGCTGACCAGGGCCACCGCCCGGTCGTGAACGTCCGGCGCCACGACGATCGGTCGGGCGCCCACGGACCGCCAAAAATCGGCGGCGCGGCGGATCGCTCGGGGGCGGGCGGCGCCCGTCGGCGTCAACGCGCAGGTGGCGCCCACGAATAAATCGGCGGCGGCGTTTTCGACGCCGGATTTTTCGGATCCGGCCATGGGGTGGGCCCCGATGAATTGGGCCCCGGCGGGCTCGCGGAACACGGACGCCATTCCATCGACGATGGGCCCCTTGACGCTGCCCACGTCCATGACCAGGGCGTTGGGATCGAAGTGGACGGCGAATCGCCGGGCCAGGGGCACGATCGTTTCGACGGGCGTACAGAACACGACGATGTCCGCGCCGGGCAGGGCCCGGGCCGGGTCGGTGTGTCCTTCGTGAAAGACGCCGCGGCGTCGCGCCCGAAGGACGGTGCCCGGGCGGTGACTGAGGCCGATCACCCGGGCCCGGGTGCGGCGGCGCAGGGCGAGCCCCAGGGACCCCCCGAGGAGTCCCACGCCGACGATCACGACCCGTTGCGGTCCCGCCACGACGCCGGTTTCCGGTTTAAAGGGTTCGACCGACCGCTTCGGCCACCTGCCGAAGCTCCTTCACGATGCCGTGCATTTGGGCGGGCAGCAGGGCCTGGTGCCCGTCGGAGAGCGCCGTGGAGGGGTTGGGATGACACTCGATGATGACGCCGTCGGCGCCGGCCGCGATGGCCGCCCGGGCCATGGGCACGATGTAATCCCGCACGCCGACCCCGTGGGACGGGTCGACCACCACGGGCAGGTGCGTGAGGTGTTTGAGCACGGGCACCGCGTTCAAGTCCAGGGTGAACCGGGTCGCGGTTTCAAAGGTGCGGATCCCGCGTTCGCAAAGCATGACGTTGGTGTTGCCCTTGGCCAAAATGTATTCCGCGGCCATGAGCCACTCTTCGATGGTCGTGGCCATGCCGCGTTTCAACATCACCGGTTTTCGGGTGCGGCCGACCTCCCGCAGAAGATCGAAGTTCTGCGCGTTCCGCGCGCCGATCTGCAGAATGTCGGCGTATTGTTCCACCAGGTCCACCTGGCGGGTGTCCATCACCTCGGTGATCACCGGCATGCCCGTGGCTTTCCGCACGTCCGCCAGGAGTTTGAGGGCGGCTTCCCCCAGCCCCTGGAAGGCGTACGGCGACGACCGGGGTTTGAAAGCCCCGCCCCGAAGAATCTGGACGCCCGCGCGTTTGAGTTCCCGTCCGGTGCTTTCAAGGTTTTCCCGTGTGTCGACGGAGCAGGGCCCGGCCATGATCACGACTTCCTTGCCGCCGATTTTAACGCCGTCCAATTCGATGACCGTGTCGAATTTCTTGAATTGACGGCTGACCAGCTTGTACGGGCGGGAGATGGGGGTGACCAGCTCCACCTGGGGCATGGATTCAAAGACGTCTTTGTGGGCGATGGCTTTGTTGCCCTCGCCGATGACGCCGATGACGACGCGCTCGGCCCCTTGGGACAGTTGCGGGGTGAAGCCGAGTTTTTTGATTTTGGCGACGATCTCTTGGACTTCTTTTTTCTTGGCGCCGCTTTTCAGGGTGACGATCATAGCAGGGTCCTCGCTTGGCGAAAGGCGTTGAGAAATTGGCGGTTCTCCTCCGGGCGGCCGATGGTGACCCGGATGTGTTCGGGCAGGCCGTATTCGTCCATGGCGCGGACGATGACGCCCAGGCGGAGAAGCGCTTCAAACAACTCGTCGCCCCGGTGGGGGGCGACGTGGATCAACAAAAAGTTGGCGGCGGAAGGGACGGTCGCGACGCCGAGGGCGGCCAGGGCTTTTTCCAGCGCCTTTTTTTCGCGGGCCACGAGCGTCGTGGTCCGTTTTAAATGGGCGCGGTCCCCCAAGGCGGCCACCCCGGCGGCCTGGGCCGCGAGGGAGACGTTGAAGGGCGGACGCACCCGCTCCACGGTTTCAATGATGGGCTCCGGCGCCACGGCGTAACCGAGCCGAAGGCCCGCCAGGCCGTACGCCTTCGAGAACGTCCGGAGCACCACCAGATTGCGTCCGGCCTTGAAAAAATCGACCGCGCTGGGATAATCGCGGCGGGCCCGGGCGAACTCGAAATAGGCTTCGTCGATGACGGGGACCACGCGCGCCGGGAGGGTGATCAGAAGTTCCTCCAGCTGGTCGTGGGAGTTGTAAGTGCCCGTCGGATTGTTCGGGTTCGCGATGAAGAGGAATTTGGTGCGGGACGTCACGGCCGCGGCCATGGCTTCCAAATCGTGGGTGAGGCGGGTCATGGGCACGGAGACCACCCGGGCGCCCATCATTTCCCCCGCCATGCGGTAACGGATGAAGGCGTGATCGGACACCACGATTTCGTCGCCCCGGTTCAGATAGGCCCGGGCCAGAAGTTCGATGAGCTCATCGGAACCGGCCCCGACGGTGACCTGGTTGAATTTAACGCCGAGATGGCGGGCGAGGGTTTGGCGGAGCGTCACGCTGAACCCGTCGGGATACCGGTGGTACTGGGGTCCGGCCGCCGCCGCGGCCGCCCGGGCCTTGGGCGACGGGCCCAACGGATTTTCGTTGGACGCCAATTTGATCACGCGCCGAAGCTTGTACAAGCGCTTGACGGTTTCCATGTCGCGGCCGGGGGTGTACGCTTCGAACCCCTGGACTTCGGTCCGGGGCGGAAAGGGCGCGGCGGCTTCCGGGACGGGGGATTTTTCGACCATCAGTCCCCCCGGGGGTAACTGCCCAGGAGTTTTAAAAAGACGCTGTGGTCTTTGAGGTCCCGCATGACTTTTTGTACCCGGGGTTCGGCCACGTGGCCCAGGAAATCGATGAAGAACACGTATTCCCAGGCCTTGCGCTTGGACGGCCGGGATTCGATCTTTGTCAGGTTGAGCCCCGCCTGGCGGAAGGTGCCCAAAAGATCGTGCAGGGCGCCGACCCGGTCTTTGAGGGAAACGAGGATGGAGGTTTTGTCCCGGCCGGAACCCGAGGGGCTCGCGATTTTTTTGCCGAGAACGAGGAAACGGGTCCGGTTGTTGCGGGCGTCTTGGATCGACGCCCCCAGAACCTTCAGGCGGTAGATTTCCGCCGCCAGGGGGCTCGCCACCGCGGCCACGCCTTCGTGCAGGGCGGCCTGGGCCGCGGCGTCGGCGGTGGAGGCGGCTTCGTGGACGGGAACCCCCGGGTAATGGCTTTCCAACCAGCGCCGGCATTGGGCCAGGGCCTGGGGGAAGGAGGAAAGACTTTTCACTTTTTTGGTGCCGGGGGCCGCCAAGAGGCAATGGTTGATGGGGTCCTGGCGTTCCGCGGCGATGACGAGATCGGATTCCATGAACATGTCCAGGGTGTGGTTCACCATGCCTTCGGTGGAATTCTCAATGGGAACGACCCCGTAGTCGGCGCGGCCTTTTTCCACGTCGTCGAACACGTCGGTGATCGATTTGGCCGCCGCGTAGCGGGCCCCGCGCCCGAAATGTTTCATGGCGGCCTGGTGGGTGAAGGTGGCTTCGGGTCCGAAATAGGCGATGGAAAGGGGTTTTTGGAGGAGGCGGCAGTTGTTCATCACCGTCCCGAAAATTTCCTCCATGGCGTCGGTGGGAAGCGGTCCGGGGTTGAGGGCGGCCAGGCGGTCCAGGATTTGGCGTTCGCGGTTGGCGGCGATGATTTCCTCGCCCCGTTCCGCTTTGACGCGGCCGATGCGTTGAACAATCTTCGCCCGTTCGTTGAGGGCGCGCAGGAGCGCGTCGTCGATTTTGTCGACGCTTTTACGAAGCTTATCGAGTCGTTTGTCCATGCCGTCCGTCCTTGGGTTCGGGGCGCCGGGCCAACAGGGCCGCCTGGCGATGTTCCGTTTTGTCCCGCCGATAGGAAAAAAAGCGCGTGTCGCAGGCGGTGCACCAGGGCGCCGCGCTGAACCGCCGAAGGCCCAGCCGCCGGGCTTCGTGCCGAAGCGCCGTTTCCAGGCTCAACGTGAATTTGCCGGGGGCCCCGCGCCGGCGGCGCACGGCCCCGGGGATCGATTTAAACGCGGCCGCCACGTCGGGCCCGATTTCATAGCAGCAGGGCCGAAGGTGCGGTCCGATCGTCGCGTGAACCCGGGCGGCAAAG
>DAOQNO010000106.1:0-5554 GCA_035332125.1 Elusimicrobiota bacterium
GGAGGAGTGGGTACGCGTCGCCCCGGGCGCGGCAGGCCAATCCGACCCGCAGGGCGTCCGTCGGCGGGGGCGAGGGTCGCCGGTCGTGCCGGCCCACCGTGTGCAAAAAGGCCTGAACCCGGGTGACGTATCCCGCGGTCCCTCCATGCCCATCGCTTTCCAAGGTGGTGTGGGGGTGACCGGCCAGGAGCGCTTCGTTGAACTGCTCGCCAAAGGAAAGGGGGCTGCAGCCGAAGGCCGTGAGGAGGAGTGGGTACGCGTCGCCCCGGGCGCGGCAGGCCAATCCGACCCGCAGGGCCCGTTTGGCGTCCCCCCAGGCCAGGCGTTCCAAACCGGGCACTTCGTCTTCGGACAAGGGAAAACAATCCATGGGCAAAGGAAGGACGCCTTCGGTCCGCAGCAACCGAGGCACGCCCGCGTTGATGGCGGAATCGTGAATCACGTGCAGGGAACCCACGACGGCCACGACGGGGATCCCGTGCTCCCGGCCGTATTCCAGGGTCCGACGACCGATGCCCGCCAGGGCCGTCTCGTACTCCTCCTGGGCCCGGGCGGCGGCCGACAGGGCCGACGAAACGAGGGCCGGATCGGCGCCCAAACGGCGGGCGGCCTCTTCCAGAGGCCCTCGAAGCTCCGGCGCGTCGAACCCACGGGCGAAGGACAGGGCGGGGGAAGCCCAACGGGCCTCTTCGCCCCGGGACCGTCCCGACATTCGAAGGATGTCCGGCAGGGCCTGCTCCATGGCGCAGGTGACGCCCGGCGAACGATCGGCGGGCCGGTCGATCACCTTGGGAAGGAAAATCCGCTCCACCTCGGGCGGAACCACGCCGTGGGCCAGTTTCGCGGGCGCGCAGGAATCGTAGGAAAAACAGCGCCCCTCGCCGCGGGCCAGGGACGTGGCGTCGGAGCGAAGAACGCGCACCGGAAGCCCCAGCCCTTTTAAAAAGGCGACCGTCCAGGGCAACAACCCCGCCAGGGCGCCGACCCAGGGAACGCCGACGGGATTTTCCCCGGGCGCGCCCGCGACGAAGGGGGCCAGGAGCGCCTCCCGCTCATCGAAGGCGCTGGGGGCCTCCAGGGGCAGCTTCGGCCGTTCCGCCGTGGAAATTTCGTATTTCGGACAGGCGCCTCCGTTGTAAACCGTCCGGCCCCCCCCGGGCCCCTCGACGGTGGTTTTCTCGATGCGGCAGAGGGTCGCGCACCGGGGTTCGTGGCACTGGAAATCCCGGGACTCCACGATCCGGGATTCCCCGAAACGGGCCAGATCCAAGGTCGCCGCGCCCTCCAGGGCCCCGCGACGCTCCTCCCGCGCCAGGAGGCCGATCCCCCAGGCCCCCATGGCCCCCGGGTTATCGGGCACCAGAACCTCCCGCCCGGTCACGGCGGCGAGGGTCCAGGCCAGGGACGGCCCCGAGGCCGGTTTGCCCTGGAAAAAGATGGTCTCGCCGAAAACGCGGTGGGACATCACCCGGTGGATGTAATTGTGCACGACGGAGTACTGGAACCCCCCGAACACGTCGGACAGGGTGAACCCTTCGTTCAGCGCCTCGGCCGCGGCCTCGGCCACGAACACCGTGCACATTTGGCCCAAGTCGGGCGGACGGCGCGCCTCCCGGGCCCGGCGGACGAACTCCCGCACGTCGTCGATGCCGTAGCACTTGGCCTGTTCCTCCAAAAACGATCCCGTCCCGGCGCTGCAGGCCCGGTTCATGTCGCTTTCGACGATCTGTCCCCCGGAAATCTGGATAAATTTGGCGTCCTGCCCGCCGATTTCAACGACGGAAAGACTTCGGCCCCGGTGGGGGTCCTGGCGGATGGCGGCCGTGGCGTGGGCGATGATCTCGTTGGCCACGACGATCCGGTCCGCGGCGTCGGGGTAGGCCGCCCGAAGAACCGTCGCCACGGCCTCCCGGCCGGAACCGGTGACGGCCACGGCGCGAACGTCGAGCGGTCCCCGGGCCAAGGCCGCGGCCACCAGCCGCTTGGCGGCCTCCACCGGATTGCCCCGGGTCGTGTCGTATAAATCCCACACCGCGCAACCGTCGGACAACGACGTCAACACCGCCTTGGCTCCCGTCGATCCCAAATCCAAACCCAAAATCCCGGGGGCCGACGCGGACCCGGCCACGGGCGGTTCCGGGGGAAGCGTGCGCACGCGGTGGGCGTGGCGGTCGGCCGGTTCCAACACGCGGAAACGGCGTTCCTTGGGGACGATCAACGTCGCGGGGTCCGGGGGGAGGGTCGGCGGGGCTTCGTGGGCCCATTGGTCGGCCGCGAGAAGCGCGGCCCCCAGAGCCTCCAAGTAGAGGGCTTCCGCGGGAACGTCGACGGCCGTGCCCAGGGCCCGTCCCATGGCGGCGCTTAAGGACCCCAGGCGCGCGCCGCCGCCGATGAACCACACGGGGCCCGCCACGCGGACCCGGGCCAGCAGGGCGCCGACGAAATGGGCGATGGATTCGAAGTAACCCCGGAAGAGAGCGTCCGCGGGTTTCCCTTGGTTGCCGAAATGGGTCAGCTCGCTTTTGGCGAAAACGGAGCAACGGGCGGTGATGGGGATGGATTCTCGCGCTCCCCGGGCCAGGCGATCGGCCTCCTCGATGGAAAGGCCGAAACGGCGGGCGTTTTTGACCATGGTTTCGCCCGTGCCGGAAGAGCATTTTTCGTTTTCGACGAATTGAACGCGTCCGTCGGCGTCCCGGGACATGACCGCGTAGCCCCGGGCGCCGACGCTCACCAGGTTGACGGCGCCCGTCGGTCCAAAGGCGTCGAGGGCCCGGGCCAGGCAGGCCTCCTCGGGCAGACCGTGGAGAACGGGGGAAACCAGCTCCCCCGCGTGGACCCCCGTGGCGCCCAGCACGTCGAGGGCGCCGGCCGCTCGGTACCATTCCTGGAAAATCGCCATGGGCCGCCCGTCGTGGGGGCGGCTCTCCCGGGATTCCACGACCGGACCCGTTTCGTCCAGCCGAAGCACCACGAACTTGGCCGTGGATTTCCCGAGATCGCACCCGGCCACGCGAAGATTTTTTTTCAAGCCTCGCCCTCCGACCCCGGACGCTCCGGGAACCCATGGTTCACATGGCTCGTCCCTGCCGAAAACCTGTGAGGCCCTGGCTCAACGGGGCCCCAACTTTTTACTTTATCGGCACGCTTTTTATTTCGTTCCCGCCCCAGAGAGTTTCCTGGTCGACATCGAAAATGCCGTCGCCCACCGTGACCGTGAGGCGATAGATCGTCTCGTGGCCGGGCATTCCCCAGGCTTTGGGCTGAACGTCCGCGACGCACAGCCGAACCACCCACACCGGAATCAACAGACGGTCGGTCCCCGTCTCCCCCCGGGGACGGCAAACGGTTTGTTCCGATTTTTCCACGGACGGCGGCGTCGCCCCGATTTTTTTCAGGTCGAGGGCGCTTTTGATTCCGACCTCCGCCGCGGACTCCTTCCCGTTGACCACCCGGCGATGGTTCAAACCGGTTTTGGCCGTGGCGTAAAACCGGGCGAAGACCAGGGCCTCCTTCGCAGAGGCCGGAGCCCAACGGACCGCGCTCAAGGCCCGGCGGTACCCGTCGAGGTCCGTCTCCAGCATTTGTCCGTCGGGGGTTCGGATCCACAGGGCGGGGATCAGGGGGTCCTCGGCCATTTGTGATTTATCGTAAACCTTGAAGAAAGCGAGCCCCTGAACCGGCGAGGGGCCGAACTCCCCCAACACGGGACTTGGATAACGCTCCTTAAAAGAACGGGCGGGACGCGGTGCGACTTCCATGGGTGGGGCCTCCGAATCGGGCGGGCGCGGGGTTGCGTTCCCCGCCGGGACGATCACGACGGGTCCCGCCATTAATATAAAAATTCGTGCCATCGTTTTCATTGAATTCCAATCGGCGCGGGGCCCACCGATGCTTTCTTCCCCCTAGTACAAACTCCAGGTGGTTCCTTTACTATCGGTGTGCGTGCAGTGGACATTGACCTTGCCGTTGCCCGACAAGTTGGGAGCGTTGTAATTGTAGGCATAATCGAACCAATCCCCGATCGGATCCATGGTGGAAAAATTGTTAAACGCGTGGGCGGGAACCGTGGGGATGGATATTCGCGGGATCTCCTCCATGTATTTCCCATTGAGCAAACGCAAATCAACTTGCTGGGGAAACCGGCCTTCGTTGTCCGCGTAGTAAATGCTGATGGCCGACCGAAGCGCCCCCAATTTCCCGATCACCGCGGCCTCTTTGGCTTTCACCACCATGTTGGCAAATTTGGGAATGGCGATGGCCGCGAGGAGGCCAATGATGGCCACCACGAGCATCAGTTCAATCAGGGTGAACGCCGATCGATTGTTCCGCACGGCCCCTCCTCCGCCTAAGTCTATCCCCAGAAACGACTCCTTTCAAACGAACTTTTACACTTAGAAATCAATCCGAATTTTGATCGTGTCCCCGCCGCCTCACCAGCAGGAGGGTGGCGGCGTAAAGGACAAAAGCCGCGCACAGCAGTCCTCGGAGGCCCGTGAGGGGGCCCAACCCGTTGGCCAGGGCGCCGCCCGCCAGAGAACCCAAAAGGGAAACCGCCAGGGCCCGGGACGCCGACGCGGCGTCCTTAAAAAGGACGGAGAACCCGATGCCCGAAAAATAAAAGGCGAAGGCCAGAAGTCCCAGGCCCCCCCCCGACGCCCCGCCCGCCGGAGGAACGAAGACGGCCACCGCCAGCGTCGCCAGGAGGCCCACGGGCCCCAGCGTCCGGGGCACCCGGCGAAAACGAACCGTCCAAACCGCCGCAAGGGCCAGAGCCGATTGAAAAAAAAGGGACAGGCTTTCCGTCGTCCAGGTGGACCCACTCCACAGGGCCCAGCGGGCCAGGGAAACGGACTGAAGAAACATGTAGGCCGCGCTCCAGCCGAAAAGCGCCGCCTCGCCACCGTTGAAGGGGCCGCCGCCCCGCCGGGCTCCGATAAGACCGATGGCCGCCGCGGCCAGCAGGGCCGTGACCGTGGCCGCCCACACGGGGTCCCCCAGGGGATGGCGGGTGAACACGTAGGGCCGGTCGTCCGTGGGAACCCGAACGTTCGGCGCGATGTCCCGCTCGAACTCCGCTTGAAAAGCGCCGCGCCCCTCGGACCGCAGATGGGAAAAGGCGGGCCCCGCCAAGAGCGCCGTGTTGAAGACCCAATAATCTCCTTCCAGAAGGACGGGCAGTTCCCCGAAGGCCCGTGCCAGGAGCGCCACCAGCCGCATCTTCACGAAGGGCCGGGGCGTAAAGGAATAAACGATCAGCCCACCCCCCGGGGCCAAACGGTGCCGGAGGACCGTGAAAGACTCGGCGGTGTACAGGTAATTTTCCAGGCGGAGGTTCACGAAAGGGGAGAACCGCGTCATGGAGTCAACGGTGCCCATCACGATCAAATCGTAGGAGGCGGTGGATCGCCGCAGGAACGTCCGCGCGTCCTCGGTGAAGCAACGGACCCCCGGATTCTGGTAAGGTCGGTCCGGGTGCGTCGACCGGCCGATGGCCAGGATCACGGGATCGATTTCCACCGCGTCAATCGACGGAACGCCCCGGACCAGCAGG
>DAOQNO010000107.1:0-5531 GCA_035332125.1 Elusimicrobiota bacterium
AGGCCCTGCGGGCGGTTCGCCAACACCCGGATTTCGAGCCGTTGTCGGCGGCGTTTAAACGCGCGACCAATTTGTTGAAGCAAGCGGAGAAAAAAGGGGAAGCCCCCGGCGACGCCCCGCTTCAAGCGGAGACGTTGGTGTTGCCCGCCGAAAAAGCCCTGTTGGAAAGCCTTCGGACCGTTTCGGAGGGGGTGTCGGCGGCCCAGGGGCGGGGGGATTACGCCGAGGCCTTTGGTCGCCTGGTGGCTCTCCGCGCCCCGGTGGACGCTTTTTTCACGGACATTATAGTCATGGACCCCAACCCGGAACTCCGCCGAAACCGGCTCCAATTGTTGTCGTCGGTCCGCGCCTGTTTCGACCGCTTGGCCGATCTTTCCCGTCTTCAGGACGTGCGCGCTCCCGCCAAATGATTTGGGCGGGGATGGTGGGGGGGGCCGTTTTATTGTGGTGGATGGCGCGCCTTTTTCGTCCCGCCGTCCGGGCGGCCGACGCCCCCCCCGTGTTCGTCCTTGAAAAACCCCCCTTGCCCCGGGATTTGGCCCCCGTGGCGGCCCGCTTGGAGCGTTGGCGAGAGGAGGGGAGGCTTTCCCGGGAAGAATTTGAGCGTTTGGCGGGCCTGATTCGCGAGGACGCGGCCGCGGGGGGGACGACCCCCCGAAGCCCTTGACAGTGCCCCCTTTTTGGATTATAAAGAAACCGTTGAACAAATTACGAGGAATGTTGCCTTTCTTCTGGCCCGCCGAGAACGTTCCCAGACGATGATCCTGCCTTCAGGAGGCTTTATGATTCGTGTCGCCAAACTTTTCGTTTTCCTCGCGGCCGCCTTGTCGTTTGCCGGAGTCCGAGCGGTGGCCGAGGAGACCGGAGCGCCCGCGGAAGCGCCCGCGGCCGAAGCCTCCGCCCCGACCGACGCGACGGCCCCCGCGGACGGGACCACCGTCACCCCCGCCGACGGCGCGGCGGAAGCCCCCGTTGAACCGGCGACCGTCGACGCGGCGGCGCCCGAGGCGCCGTCCGACGGGACCTACAAAATCGTCAAGGGCGACACCCTCTGGAACATCGCCAACACCTATTTGAAAGATCCCTTCCTTTGGACGAAGATTTGGGAAGCGAACAAATCCAACATTACCAACCCCGATCTCATTTACCCCGACCAACAGCTGGTCATCCCGTCGGTGTCGGCCGCGCAGGGGATGGCCGAAACGCCGGCGGCGCCCCCGACGGCCGAAACCGCCGCCGCCCCCGCCGTGGAAACGCCGGCCACCACGGTCGAACCGGTGACGGAAGCCCCCGCCGCGACGGAAACGGCGGAAGCCCTGCCCGCGCCGGCCGAAAAACCAAAACCCATCGCGTCCGCCCCGGAACCGGAGCCCGAACCCGAACCCGAATCGGTGGAGGAAGCCCCCGCCGTGCCGGTGAAAAAAGGCAGCGTGCCCGGCGCCGGGTTCATGGGCGGCGTCTCCGACACCTTCGTCGCGGGTCCGGATTGGGAATACGACGGCTACATTTTGCGCGACCGCGAACAGAAGATGATGATTTCCCAGGGCGACGTGGTTTTCCTGAACGTCGGGGCCGCCTCCGGCGTCCAACCCCGCATGACCGGCTACATTTACCGACTCGGCAAAAAAATCCGGGATCCCTTTTTGAAGAAGTACACGGGGAAAATGTTGAAACGGGTCGGCACCGTGATGGTGACGAGCCAAGTCAACGACGAGGGGTGCACCGCCGTGATCACGAACAGCCTCGAGCCGATTCGGGTCGGCGACCTGGTGAAGTTCGCGGCGAATTGATCGCGACCCGGGGATGACCTACCGGAATCTCCTTCATCTCATCTTTTTCATCGCTCTGGGGTTTTGGGGCTGGGACCGCGCCATGTCCCACGACGGGTTGGTCCATTTCATCGACCGGCATCCCGACGCCTGGCAGGCGGACCGGGCCCTTTTCTTCGTCGGCAGTTTTCACGAGCTTTTCAATCGGGACCAGAAGGCGTTGGAAATTTACCAGCGCGTGTTGGAGAACTACCCGGAGTCGCCCGCCGCCGAAGGCGCCCAATACGGCGCCGCGTCGTGCTTGGAGCGGTTGCGGCGTTGGCGCGAAGCGATTGTGGAATATCAAAAATATTTGGAAAAGTATCCGCAGGGCCGTTTTTCCAATTCGGTCAACAACAATCTTCAAATCTTAAGATCCAGATAATTTGATGGGGTCCGCCCGCCCGCCCGAGAACCGGCGGCACGGGTTTTTTTTGGGCCCGGGGGGAACGTGTCCTTTCCAACGGACGAAACCGAGGCCCGGGTCCTCCTGAGTCTCCATCCCAAAATCGGGCCGGTGCGCTTCGCCCGCCTGCTCGAGCGATTTGCGTCCGCCTCCGCCGCCTTGGCCGCTCCGCGGGAGGCCTGGGAGTCTTTGGAGGGGGTGGGGGGCGCCGCGGCGGCGATTCGCCGCGAGTTGGCCGCCCTCGGCCCGGCCTTGGAAAAAGAATTGGCGGCGGTCCGCCGGGCGGGCTATCGAACGCTCACGGGCGCGGACGCCGATTATCCCGAGGCCGTTCGGTCCCTCCGGGACGCCCCGCCGGTCCTCTATTTGTGGGGAACGCTTCGGCCCCGGGATCAATGGGCCGTCGCGTTGGTCGGAAGTCGTTCCGCATCGCCTTACGGTCGGGCGGTGGCCGAGCGCCTGGCCCGGGAATTGGCCCAGGCGGGAGTCACGGTCGTCAGCGGTTTGGCCCGGGGCGTGGACGCGGCCGCCCACGCGGGGGCCCTGTCCGGAGGGGGACGCACGGTGGGGGTGCTCGGAAGCGGATTCTCGCGATTTTATCCCCCCGAAAACCGTCGTTTGGCGGAACGAATGGCGGAGAACGGAGCGGTGGTGACGGAGTTTCCTCTGGAATCGCCCCCCGACGCCACGCACTTCCCTCGGCGCAACCGACTGATCGCGGCGCTCTCCTTGGGGGTCGTCGTGGTCGAAGCCCGGGAAAAAAGCGGGGCGCTGATCACGGCGCGGTTGGCGGCGGACCAGGGCAGGGACGTGTTCGCCGTTCCGGGATCGATTTTTTCCCCGGGAAGTCGGGGACCCCACCGGCTTCTTCGGGAGGGCGCCCGCCCGGTGGAGTCCGCGGAAGACGTTTTGGAAGAAATTCACGCGTTGTCGGAGCTGATCAACGCCCCGCGTTCCGCGCCGCCGGCGCCCGGCCGGCCCGGGGATCTGCCGCCCGGGTCCCGCCGGCTTCTCGCGGTCCTGACGGAGGATCCCGTGGGGATCGACGCGCTGGCCGCCCGGGCCGGCCTCTCGCCCGCCGACGTCGCGACGGGGCTTTTGCACCTGGAATTGTCGGGATGGGCCCGGGAACTGCCGGGAAAAAACTACGTGCGAACGGAGCGGGCGTTGCCCGCCGTTCCCTCTTAAAAGGATCGTTCATGGCCAAATCCCTCTTGATCGTGGAGTCGCCGACCAAGGAAAAAACCATCGGCAAAATGCTGGGGAAGGGGTTCGTCATCCGAAGCTCCTACGGGCACATCCGCGATCTTCCTTCCAAGGAACTGGGCGTCGACCCCGAGAAAAATTTTGAACCCTCTTACGTGATATTGCCCAAGGCCAAAAAAATTCTTCCGGAGTTGATCCGGTTGGCCAAAGACGCCGACAAAGTCTATCTCGCCACGGACTACGACCGCGAAGGCGAGGCCATCGCGTGGCATTTGACCCACGCCCTGAAACTCGATTTGGCGCGGACGAAGCGGATCACCTTCCACGAAATCACCAAGGAAGCTCTTCAGGACGCCGTCAAGCGCCCCCGGGACATCGACGACGCCCTGGTCAACGCTCAGGTCGCCCGCCGGGTGCTGGACCGCCTCGTGGGCTATCGATTGTCGCCCCTTCTGTGGAAAAAAATACGGCGCGGCCTTTCCGCCGGTCGGGTTCAGTCCGTGGCCGTCCGCCTGATCTGTGCCCGGGAAGAGGAAATCGAAAAGTTTAAAGCCGAGGAATATTGGACCCTGACGGCCCTGTTGGAGAAATCCGGGCAAGCCTTCGCCGCCGGTTTGTTCGCGGAGGGCGAGACGAAGTTCACCAAATTTTCGTTCCGCGCCAAGGAACCCTTGGACCGGGTGTTGGAGAAGCTCCGGGGAGCGACCTACGTCGTTAAATCCGTCGAACCCAAGGAGCGCCGCCGATCGCCGACGCCGCCCTTCACGACCGCGAGCCTTCAGCAGGATTCCTCCCGCCGGCTCCATTTCTCGGCCTCCCGCACCATGGTGGTCGCCCAGCAACTTTACGAAGGCATCGAGGTGAAGGCCGGGGAAGGCCCCGAAGGTCTCATCACGTACATGCGCACCGACTCCGTGAACGTGGCGAAGGAGGCCCAAAAGGAGGCGGTGGCTTTCATCGAAGAACGTTACGGCAAGGACCATCTCCCGCCCCGGCCCCGGATCTACAAAACCAAATCCAAAGGGGCGCAGGAGGCCCACGAGGCCATCCGCCCCACCAAACCTTCGCGCACCCCCGAATCGGTCCGGTCTTTTTTGGAGCCGGATCAATTCCGCTTGTACGAACTGATTTGGCAGCGCTTTATGGCCAGCCAGATGGCCGACGCCATTTTCGACACCATGACCGTGGACATCACCGCGTCGTCTTACCTGTTCCGGGCGACGGGCCACGCGTTGAAATTTCCCGGGTTCCTGGCCGTTTACGGCGAAGTGGCGGACGAAGACGCCAAGAAAGACGCCGAGGACGAGGGGAAAACCCTTCCGCCGCTCAAGGCGGGGGACCGGGTGGACTTGAAGGAATTGAAGCCCGAACAGCATTTTACCGAGCCGCCGCCGCGCTTCAACGAAGCGAGCCTCGTGCGGGTCCTGGAAGAACACGGGATCGGGCGCCCTTCCACCTACGCCCCCATCATCCACACCATCGTGGACCGGGGCTACGTTCGCTTGGAGGACCGGCGATTTTATCCCACGGAATTGGGCCGGACCGTCGACGTCCAACTGTGCGCCCATTTCCCGGAAATCGTGAACGTGGATTTCACCGCGAAGATCGAGGAGAAATTGGACCAAATCGCCGAGAACACGGCCGTGTGGACCGACGTTCTTCGGGAATTTTACACGCCCTTCGAGCGGGACTTGGCCAAGGCGGAGACCGGGATGGCCCGGGTGGAAATCAAACCGACCCCGACCGATGAAAAATGCCCGAAATGCGGATCGCCCATGGGTCTTCGCGAAAACCGCTTCGGCCGGTACCTGGCTTGTTCCAACTACCCCACCTGCAAAAGCACGATTCCCGTGGATCGGAACATGAAAAAAATCGTTCCCGAGGAAACGGGCGAAGTCTGCCCCAATTGCGGAAAGCCCATGGTCATGCGCCAGGGGCGGAGTTTCGGTCGACCGTCCCGGTATCTGGCGTGCACCGGCTACCCAACCTGCAAGACCACTTTTTCCGTGGACAAGAACGGCCAGAAAATCATCCGGCCGAAACCGGAAATGACCGACCAAAAGTGCCAGAAGTGCGGAAAGGCGATGTTGAAGCGAGTGGGCGCCCGCGGC
>DAOQNO010000108.1:0-5527 GCA_035332125.1 Elusimicrobiota bacterium
AATCCCACAGGTTCTCGATGATTTTTTGCTGCATCGCGCTTTGGGGCATGGGCCGAACCTTAAGCCGCCGTGGTGACGGCCAAATGCTTTTCGATGAAATCCGTCTGGACGTCCCCTTTGAGGAACGCTTCGTGGGCCATGACGTCCCGGTGGAACGGGATCGTCGTCTTGACGCCTTCGACGATGAATTCGTCCAGGGCGCGCCGCATGCGGCGGATGGTGTGCTCCCGGCCGCCCCCCGCGCCGTAGCGCGTGGCGCAGATGAGCTTCGCCATCAGGCTGTCGTAGTAGGTCGGAATGGTGTAGCCCGTGTACATGTGGGTGTCCACCCGGACGCCCGGGCCGCCGGGCAAAATAAGGTTCGTGATTTTCCCGGGGGAGGGCATGAAATTCCGGGCCGGGTCCTCGGCGTTGATGCGGCATTCCATGGCGTGGTGCCGGATCTGGACGTCCTCGGATTCGAAGGGCAGTTTCTCGCCGGCCGCGGCGCGGATCTGCTCTTTGATCAAATCGATGCCCGTCACCATCTCGGTGACCGGGTGCTCGACCTGGATCCGGGTGTTCATCTCGATGAAGAAAAAATCGTCGGACTCCTCGTCGTAAAGGAATTCCACGGTGCCCACCGTCGAATACTTCACGGCCTTGGCGGCCAGGCGCGCGGCCTTGCCCATCTTCTTCCGCAGGCTGTCGCTCACCATGGGGGACGGCGACTCCTCGATCAATTTCTGGTGGCGGCGCTGCACCGAGCAGTCGCGCTCGGGGAAGCTCACCACGTTGCCGTGCTGGTCCCCCAACACCTGCACTTCGATGTGGCGCGGGGCTTTCAGGTAGCGTTCCAAATAGACGTCGCCGTTGCCGAAGGCGGTCTTCGCTTCGTGGGTGGCGGCCAGAATGGCGTCCCGCAGAAAGCTCGCGTCCTGAACCACGCGCATGCCCTTGCCGCCGCCGCCCGCCTTGGCCTTGACCAGGATCGGGAAACCGATTTTCTTGGCGATCTTGAAAAGTTCCTTGTCGTCGGGGCCGATGCACCCTTTGGTGCCGGGAATGATGGGCACGCCGTAGTCGCCCATGATTTTACGCGCTTCGGCCTTGTCGCCCATGCGGCGGATGGCGTCCTTGGAGGGCCCGATGAAGGTGATGTTGCAGCTTTCGCACACTTCGGCGAAATGGGTATTTTCCGAGAGGAAGCCGTACCCGGGGTGGATGGCGTCGGCGCCGGTGATTTCGGCCGCGGAGATGATCGCCGGAATGTTCAGGTAGCTTTCGGCCGCCGTGGCGGGCCCGATGCAGACCGATTCGTCCGCGTAACGGACGTGCAGGGAACTGCGGTCGATGTCCGAATGGACGGCGACGGTGCGGATGCCGAGCTCCCGGCAGGCGCGGATGACGCGGACGGCGATTTCGCCCCGGTTGGCGATCAGAATTTTCTTGAACATTATTGGCCCTCGGGCGTGACTTCGACTTCAAACAACGGCTGGCCGTATTCCACGGGCTTGCCGTTTTCCACCAAAATCTTGACGATGCGCCCGTGAACGTCGGCCAAGACGTCCTTGGGAATGTTCATGGCTTCCACCAGGCCCATCTTCTGGCCCGCGGAGACCTCGCTGCCCTCCAGCACCAGAGGCGGCCGGTCCTTGGCGGCCCGTTGAAAGGTCCCGACCATCGGCGATTTGATCACGTGGAGCTTGGGGGCCGCGGGGGCGGACGGAGCGACCGGGGCCGGGGCGGGAGCCGCGACGACCGGGGCCACGCCGCGCTTGAAGGCGACCCGGCGGCCTTCTTTTTCCCAGACGACTTCGGCCAGGCCGGCTTCGGCGGCGAAGTCCAGCAATTCGTGAAGCTGCTCTTCGGTGGAAGGGGGGGCGGCGGTTTTCGTCATACGCGTCCCACGTATTCGCTGGTTCGGGTGTCCACGCGGATGGCCTCCCCTTCCTTGATGAACAAGGGCACCATGATCTCGATGTTGTTCTCCAGGGTCGCCGGTTTGACCATGTTGGAGACGGAATCGCCCTTGATGCCGGGCACCGTGCTCACGACCTTCAATTCGATGCTGGCCGGGAGTTCCACGCCCAAAAATTCCTCTTCCAGGTAGAGGGCCTGCACGTCCATGTTTTCCACCAGGAACTTGGCGGAATCCCCGATTTTTTCCTTGGAGACGGAAATCTGTTCGAAGGTTTCCGGGTGCATGAAGGTCAGGTTGTCGCCCTCGGCGTAGAGGTATTGCATGGGGCGCCGGGAGAGCGAAAGTTCCTGAAAGCGTTCGCCGGACTTGAAGGTGCGCTCGATGGTGGCGCCGGTGCGCACGTTGCGGATTTTGACCCGCAACATGGCCCCGCCCTTCCCGGGTTTGTGGTGCTGGAACCAAACGATTTGATAGACCTGGCCGTCGTATTCAAAGACGGTGCCGTTGCCCATTTCCGATGTATCGATCATGTCGTGCTCCGTTGAAAGGGATGAACTAGATACGGGTTAACGTTTCCCGACCGTCCGCCGTTACGCGAAGGGTGTCCTCGATCCGAACCCCGAAGCGACCGGCCAGGTAAATGCCCGGTTCCACGGTGAGAATCATGTTCGGTTTTAGGAGGTCGGGACTTTTGGGGCGAACCCAGGGCGGTTCGTGGATGTCCACGCCCACCCCGTGCCCCGTGCTGTGGATGAAGGTACGCCCGTAACCCGCCCGGGCGATGACGTTCCGCGCGGCGGCGTCCACCTGGCCGCCCGTTGCGCCGGGCCGGATGGTGCCGATTCCGGCCTTTTGGGCGGCGTCCACAATTCCATAAACCCGTTTATAAGACGGCGTGATTTTACCGTAATAAAACGACCGGGTCAAGTCGGAGCGGTAGGCCCCCACCCGACAGCCCACGTCAAACAAAACCGGGCTGTTCTTGGCCAAACGGGACTCCCCGGGGATGTGGTGGGGCAGGGCCGTGTTGGGCCCCACCGCGGCGATCAGGTCGAAGCCGACCCCCGTGGCGCCCCGGCGGTAAAAATAGTTCTCGATGGCCACGGCCATCTGTTTCTCGGTCATGCCGACCCGGACCCGTTTTTTAACGTGCTCCACGGCCTCGGCCGTGATTTGGCCCGCCCGCCGCAGGCGCTCCAACTCGGCGTCGTCCTTGATCGCCCGCAGTTCTTCCAGGGGGTTCGGGGCCGCCGTCAGGCCCTTCTTTTGAAGGGCGTCCCCCAGGCGGAAATTCAATTGTTCGCCGTCGAAACCCACCCGGCGAAGCCCGTGCTTGGCGCGCAGGGCCTCCAGGGCCAGGGTCAGGCGTTTGCCGACGATCAGCGTGCACCCGGGGGCGTTCTCCCGCACCTGCCCGGCCAGCAGGGCCGAGGAGAAAAGCCATGTTTTTTTGGCCCCGACCAAGCCGTAGAACCCCTCGGAATGGAAGCCCGTCAGGTAATAGAGGTCCGAAATGCCGGAGAAAAAATAGGCGTCCAGCTTCCGCCCGGCCAACACGTCGGCCAAACGAGCGCGCCGTGCCGAAAACACCGACGGCGGAATGGAATCGGACGGAAGTCTCACAGGCCCACCTCCCGGAGGGTTCGGTCGACCCGGGCCGCGGGAACGCCCTCGACCGCCCGGGCGCGCCCCTCCCGGGTGGGAACCACGAAGCGAAATTGACCGTTGACGTTCTTTTTGTCGCGGCTCATGGCCGTCATTAATTTCCCCCGGGCGATTTTTCGCCGGGCCCGCACGGGCAGGCCCCAATGGGACAAGGTCGATTCGATTTCCGCCACCCCCGCCGGGTCCAGGTGCCCCAGGGCGGCGGCCAGCCGGGCGGCGGCGGCCATGCCGACCGAGATGGCTTCCCCGTGGGTGTAGGTCCGGTAATTCGTGGCCGTTTCCAGGGCGTGGCCGAAGGTGTGTCCCAAATTCAGCAACTCCCGCTCGCCGTTGGTTTCCCGTTCGTCCCGGGCCACGACGCCGGCCTTCGCGGCGACCGCTTTGACCACCGCGCTTTCGAGCAACCCGAGGTCCGTTCGAATCCGCTTCAAATCCACGGTGGCCACGTCCAATCCCACGTCCCAGCGACGGTCGATCCAGCCGTATTTGAGCATCTCCGCCACGCCCGTCCGCCATTGGCGGTCCGGCAGGCTCTTGAGGGTGGCCAGATCGGCCCAAACCAAGCGCGGCTGCCAAAAGGCGCCCACCAAATTTTTCCCGTCGGGCAGGTCCACGCCGGTTTTGCCGCCGATGGAGGAATCCACCATGGCCAAAAGCGTCGTCGGACAGTGGATGAGCGGCACGCCCCGCATAAAGGTCGCCGCGACGAACCCGGCCACGTCCCCCACGACGCCGCCGCCCAGGGCGACCACCGGGCACCGGCGGTCCAGGCCCGCCCGCAGGGCTTCCCGGTACAGCCGGCCGACGACGGCCAGGGTTTTGTGCCGTTCGCCGTCGGGCATGAGCGCCAGGCGCGCCGCGTAGCCGGCCGCTTTGAGACCGTTCAGCAACGGTTTGGCGTAGCGCCGGGCCACGGGCCCCGCGCTCACCACCAGCGCCCGCCGTCCCTTGATCAAAGGGCCCAGGGACCGTCCCAAACTTTCCAGGGGCGACCCCACGACGATCTCGTAGGGGCGGCCGTTGTTCAGGGGAACGGCGACGGTTCTCACAACCCCACCGCCCGCCGGACTTTGTCGGCCACCTGCTCCACCGTCAACCCGTCCGTGGCGACGGACGCGTGGCAGCGGGCGTAGGCCGTTTTACGGTCCGCCAAAAGGGTTTCGATCCGTTGAAGGGGTTCGGCGCCCTGCAGAAGGGGCCGGGTGCCGGCGTCCGAGCGCAAGCGCTCGAGCACCGTGGCGGGGGCGGCGGTCAGGCACACGACCTTGCCGTTTTTCTCCAATTCGTCCATGTTGCCGGCGCGGAGCGGCACGCCGCCGCCCGTGGCGATCACGGCGTGGTCCAGGACGGCCAGGAGGTTCACCGTGCGGGTTTCCAATTCGCGGAAGGAGGCCTCCGTTCCCTTGGAAAAAATCTCGGCGATCGAGAGGCCGGTCTGCTTTTCGATCATGTCGTCGGTGTCGAAAAAGGCGTACCCGAGGCGCTCCGCCAGGAGGCGCCCCACCGACGATTTCCCGGTCGTCATGAAACCGGTGAGGACAATGTTCACGTCGCGCCGGGGTCCTTCAGTAGTCGAGGAGATGGGCCGTGTAACGGTCCCGGTTGTCCCGCATTTCCCGGATCGAGTCCGACCCGAATTTTTCCGAGACGGCTTCGGCCAGGGCGATGGCGACGACGGTTTCGCCGACCACCGCGGCGCTGGCCACGGGACACACGTCGGAGCGGACGATCTCCGCCGTCATTTCCTCTTTGGTTTGAATGTTGACGGATTTGAGGGGACGGCGCAGGGACGCCAGGGGTTTGACGGCCGCCCGGACGACGATGGGCTCGCCGTTGGTCATGCCGCCTTCGATGCCGCCGGCGTTGTTGGATTTGCGGTAAAAACCCCGGCCGGCTTGGTAAAAAAGTTCGTCGTGGACATCGGAGTCGCGAAGGTCAGGGTCTTGGACCCCGCGTCCG
>DAOQNO010000109.1:0-5507 GCA_035332125.1 Elusimicrobiota bacterium
CTCGGCTTGAACGACGAGGCCGTCCTCGGTCTGGCCGACAAGACCGGCAATGAACGTTTCGCCTGGGACGCCTACCGCCGCTTCATCTCCATGTTCGGCAACGTGGTCATGGAAATCGAAAAGGGCGAATTTGAAAAAGAACTCGAATCCGTGAAGCACAAAAAGGGCGTCCACTTGGACACCGAGCTGGGCGTGGCGGATCTCAAGCAAGTCGTGGACCTGCTCAAGAAGCTCGTCAAACGCGAAACCGGCAAGGACTTCCCCCAGGACCCCTGGCTGCAATTGGAAGAGGCCCGGAACGCCGTTTTCCGCAGCTGGAACAACCCCCGCGCCATCACCTACCGCCGTCTGAACAAGATCTCCGACGACATCGGCACCGCCGTCAACGTCCAGGCCATGGTGTTCGGCAACATGGGCAACGATTCGGGCACCGGCGTGGGCTTCACCCGGAACCCCTCTTCGGGCGTGAAGGAATTCTTCGGCGAGTATTTGACCAACGCCCAGGGCGAAGACGTGGTGGCCGGCATTCGGACGCCCAAGCCCATCACCGAACTTCAAAACGACATGCCGCAGGTCTTCAAGCAGCTGAAGGACATCACCTCCAAGCTCGAGAAGCACTACCGCGACATGCAGGACTTTGAGTTCACCATTGAAAAAGGGAAGCTGTTCATGCTCCAGACCCGAAACGGCAAACGCACGGGCATCGCCGCCGTCCGCGTCGCCGTCGAGATGGTCAACGAGAAATTGATCTCCAAGGAAGAGGCCATCCTCCGCATCGAGCCCGACCAGCTGGCCCAGCTCCTCGCCCCCGTCTTCGACGGCAAAGAGAAGGCCGCCGCCGTGAAGGGCGGTCGCTTCCTGGCCAAGGGCATCGACGCCGGTCCCGGCGCCGCCGCCGGCCGCGTGGCCTTCACTTCCGAAAAAGCGGTGACCATGTCCAAGCAGGGCCCCGTGGTCCTCGTCCGTCCCGAAACCAACCCCGACGACATCGAAGGCATGGTCGTGGCGGAAGGCATTTTGACCGCCATCGGCGGACGCACCTCCCACGCGGCCGTCGTGGCCCGCGGCATGGGCAAACCCTGCGTGGTGGGCTGCGGCGTCTTGAAAATCGACTTGGACGCCGGCGTCCTGGCCGTCAACGGCACCCGGGTGAAAGAGGGCGACTACCTCTCCATCGACGGGTTCACCGGCGAGGTCATCACCGGCCAGGTGCCCACCCTTCCCTCCGAAGTCGTCCGCGTGCTGCGCGGCGAATTGGACAAAAAGGAGGCGCCGCTTTACGCGACCTTTGAAACCGTCATGAAATGGGCCGACAGCTACCGGAAGATCAACGTCCGCGCCAACGCCGACATTCCCCGGGACGCCGTCATGGCCCGGGCCCTGGGCGCCGAAGGCATCGGTCTTTGCCGCACCGAGCACATGTTCTTCGCCCCCGAACGCCTGCCCTACATGCAGGAGATGATTCTGGCGGACACCGAGGAGCAGCGCCGCGCGGCCCTGGACAAGCTCCTCCCCTTCCAGAAGGACGACTTCAAGGGCTTGCTCAAGGAAATGAAAGGCTACGGCGTGACCATCCGCACCTTGGACCCGCCCCTGCACGAATTCCTGCCCAAGACCAAGGAAGACGCCACCGAGCTCTCCCGGAAAATCGGGATCCCGACGGAAAAGATCCTGGCGAAAACCCAGGAACTCCACGAGTTCAACCCCATGTTGGGCCACCGCGGCTGCCGGCTGGGCATCACCTACCCGGAAATCACGGAAATGCAGGTGAAAGCCATCCTCCTGGCCGCCTGCGAACTCAAGAAAGAGGGCGTCACGGTCGTTCCCGAAATCATGATTCCGCTGGTGGGGAACATCAAGGAATTGAAGGACCAGACCGCCATCGTCCGCCGCGTGGCCGACGAGGTTCAGAAGGCCCAGAACGTCAAGGTGAAATACCTCCTGGGCACCATGATCGAAGTGCCCCGGGCCGCCCTGACCGCCGGCGAAATCGCCGGGGAGGCGGAGTTCTTCTCCTTCGGGACCAACGACTTGACCCAGATGACCCTGGGCTTCTCCCGGGACGACGCGGGCAAGTTCACCAAGGTCTACCTGGACAAAAAAATCTTCACGGACGACCCCTTCGCCACCCTGGACCAAACCGGCGTGGGCAAACTCATGGAAATGGCCGTGAAGGACGGCCGCAAGACCCGCAAGGACCTCAAGTGCGGCATCTGCGGCGAGCACGGCGGCGACCCGGCGTCGGTCAAGTTCTGCTACCGCACCGGCCTCAACTACGTCTCGGCCAGCCCCTTCCGCGTCCCCGTGGCGCGCTTCGCGGCGGCCCAGGCCGTCATCGAGGACAAGTCGGGGAAATCCTACTCGTCCAAATAATCCGAACGCTTCGACGTCCAAACGGCCCCCGCGCGACCCGCGGGGGCCGTTTTGTTTTTGGGGAATTTCAATCATGACGCGGGTCATGGCCCGGGAAGCCGAAAACTTCTAAAAAGGAGCCAATCGGACGAAGGAGGATCTTATGGGAAAATTCCGTTTTGGCGTGTGGGCGGTGACGGCGCTTTTGGCCGCGGTGGGCGCTTCCGCGGAATGGGAGGATTCGGCGGATTATCCCTACCCGGTGCCGGCGGGGCTCCAGAAACCCTTCGTGCCCGCGGACAACCCGATGACCGACGCCAAGGTCGACCTGGGCAAAAAACTTTATTTCGACAAGCGCCTTTCCGCCGATGGAACGATCAGTTGCGCCACCTGCCACAATCCGAAAAAGGGCTGGACCGACCAGCTGCCCGTGTCCGCCGGCATCAAAGGCCAAAAGGGCGGGCGCAGTGCCCCCACCGTGTTGAACAGCGCCTTCATGGATCTCCAGTTCTGGGACGGCCGGGCGCCTTCCCTGGAGGAGCAGGCCAAGGGACCCATTCAAAATCCCATCGAAATGGGTTTCACCCACGCGGCCATGGTCACGACGCTCACCGGCGTCGCGGGCTACAAGCCGTTGTTCAAGGCGGCCTTCGGCACCGAGGAAATCAACGTGGACCGGGTGGCCAAGGCCATCGCGGCTTTTGAGCGGACGGTGTTGACCGGCAATGCCCCCTACGACCGAAGCCAGGCCGGCGACGACAAGGCCCTGAGCCCCGCGGCTCTGCGGGGATTGGCCCTGTTTTTTGGGAAAGCCAATTGCAGCGTTTGCCATTCGGGCTTCAATTTTTCAAACTCGGACTTCCACAATCTGGGTGTCGGCATGGGGCGGAAAGACCCCGACCTGGGCCGTTTTGTGGAAACCAAGGTCGAGTCCCATCGCGGGGCCTTTAAAACCCCGACCCTGCGGAACCTCCGGGACACGGCGCCCTACATGCACGATGGGTCCCAGAAAACCCTGGAGGAGGTCGTGGAGTTTTACAACAAGGGCGGCGAGAAAAATCCCTGGTTGGACAAGGAAATACGTCCGTTGAAGCTCACCGCGGCGGAGAAAAAGGATTTGATCGAATTCCTCGGCGCCCTGAACGGCGACAAAGTCGACACGCCGGAACCGGTTCTCCCTCAATAACCCGCTGTCCCGCCCCGGGGCCATTTGGTTTAATGGGGGCCGTGAGACGAACAGCGGCGGGGTGTCTGGTTCTCCTGGCGTCGGGCGCGGCCCTTCGGGCGGCGACCTTGGAGTCCCGTTTGGGGACGTCCTTCGGCATCACGGCCAACGCCGGGACCGACGGCGCGGACCCGGTGGTGACCGCGCGGTCCGTGGCCTCGGGGGACATGGCCCTCCCGCTCTGGAGCGAACTTCACTCCGCGCCGATGATGGCCGCCCTTGTGGCCCGGGCCAATCAAGACCGGGCCCTGGGGCTCAAAGTCCTGTTCGGGTTCAGCCCCACCAGCATCAACGGCCTTCGCACCGAGATCGACCTGCCCCCCTGGGTCGCCGCCGGGTGCGGGGTTTCCACCGCCACCGTTTCCTTTTCCAACCCCTGCGTCAAGAATTACTTCATCGCGGACGCCACGACCGTGGCCGCCGCCCTTCAGCCGGACTATTTCCACGTGGCCACGGAAATCAACACCCTGATTCTCCGCCAGGTGGCCCAGCCGGCGGACCTGGAATACGTCCATTTCGGCCAGCTTTATCAGCAGGTCTACTCGGCCATCAAGGCGGTGCGACCGACCTGCCAGGTTTTCGTTTCCTTCCAGTACGAGTTGCAACTTCGGTTCGAACGGGACAACCCGGGAGTTTGGAACTCTCTCCTGGACGTCTATCGGGGCCCCGGCGTCTCCAAATTGGACGTGGTCGGCTACACCTCCTACCCCTGCCAGAACGGGTTCAGCGATTCGAAATTCGCCCAGGCCTGGCAGATCCCGGGAAATTATTACGCCCCGGCGGCGGCCCATTTGACGGGCGCGGAACGGACGTTTTTCTCGGAGGTGGGTTGGCCCAGCCGGGGGTCCGGGACCGAATCCAGCCAGCGGGGATTTGTGGAGCGGTTGCCCGAGTTGATGGCCCCCGCCCGCCCGGTGTTTGTGGTGTGGACGTTGTTGCACGACGTCCCGAGCGCCGTTTTTTCAGGGAACGTGGATTTGGCGAGCGTGGGGGTTCGGGCGGAGGACGGGTCGCCCAAACCGGCTTGGGAGGTGTTGACGGGCGCGGTCGCCGGCGACCCCTTCCGGAACACCCGGGCCTATCCCAGCCCTTTCAAGCCCGGGGCCTCGCCCTGGGTGTTGACGGGACTGCCCCCGAATCTCCCCTTTAAAATTTACGATTTGACCGGCCGGGCGGTGGTGTCCCTGACGACCAACGATTTCGGCGGGGCCCAGTGGGACGGGCGGGACGGCGGCGGACGGCTTCTGGAGAGCGGCCTTTATTTCGTCCTGCTTCGCTCCGACGGCAGAACCAAAAAAATCCGCCTGGTCCTTCAGCGCTGATCCGGCGGGACTTCAGCCGACTTTCCGCGCCACCACCGACATCGTGTCCCCGGAATTGATGTAGAAAACGGGGAAGCCCCCGGCCCGCTTTTTCCACCCCGCTAGGGGACGGAAAATCCGGGTATAAAAAGCGAGGCGCGTGGCCAGCCGGTCCAGGGCCAGGTATTTTCCGACGGACGAAAAGGCGAGGACCTCGAATCCGGTCCGGCGGAGCCACTCGGCCAGGGTGTTCCGCCCGAAGAAATAGAGATGCTCTCCCACGCAACGGTAACCCAGCCAGCGACGCCCGAGGCACCGGGCCAGGGGGGCCGAGGCGTCCGGCGTCGACAGGGTCAACAGGCCCCCCGGCGCCAACAGCCGATGGCATTCCCGCAGGGCGGCTCCCGGGTCCGGCAAATGTTCGATCACGTCCCAGGCCGTGATCCAGCCGAACCGACCGGCCTCCAGTCCCGCCGCCGTCAATTCCCGATCGTGCACCCGAAACCCCCGGTTTTCCGCCGCGCGGCGGGGTCCCGGCGCGATCTCCAGCCCTTCCGCCTCCCAGCCTTTTTCCCGCATGAAATCCAAAAACACACCCGTGGCGCACCCCACGTCCAGCACGCGGCGCA
>DAOQNO010000110.1:0-5505 GCA_035332125.1 Elusimicrobiota bacterium
CCTGGCGGTTGGAAAAGGATTTCGAGCCGGTGGGCCAATTGGGCATCGCCGCCCGCAATCGGGTCTTAAGCGTCGTTCTATATTCCCGAAAACCCTGGATCGAACTGGACCGCGGCCGCATCGGCCTCACGGACCAAACGGCCACCTCGGCCCGGCTTCTTCAAACGCTGCTGACCGTCCGGGACGGTCTTCGGCCGAGCTTTCGGGAAGGCTTCCGCCCCACCGACGATGCCCGCCTTCTCATCGGTGATTCGGCCTTGACCCCGGAGCCGGGGTTTCTCCGGGATTTTCCCCACGCCATCGATTTGGCGGAAGAATGGCATCGTTGGCAAGGGACCTCTTTTGTTTTTGCGCGATGGATGGTCCGCAAATCCGTCTCGACTTATTGGAAAGGCCTTCTCGAGGAAGCCTTGGAAGCCTCTTTGGAGGCCTTTGATCGAAATCGGGAAAACATGTGCCGCCAGGCGGCCCGCGCCCTGCGGTTGCCCGCCTCCCGAATGGAAGACTATTACGACGGCCTCGTCTACCGCTTGACGGAAAGCGAACGCCGGGGCGAAGCGCTCTTTCGGGACGTCATCGCCGGGGACGAAAAAGTCCGTGTCTGAGCTCGGGACTCTGGAACAAAAAATTCTCCGGGGCGACCGCCTGACCCCCGAGGAAGGCCGCCGTTTGCTGACGGAGGAGGTCCCTCTTCTCGAACTGGGGGCCTGGGCCCATCGCGTCCGTCAGACCAAGAATCCGGGCCGGGAAGTTTCCTTTGTCATCGATTCAAATCCCAATTACACGAACGTCTGCGACACGGACTGTCTTTTTTGCGCTTTTTATCGCCGTCCCAAGGACCCCGACGCCTACGCGCTGACCGTTGAGCAGGTGATGGAAAAAGTCCGGTCCGCGGTGGACCGGGGCGCCACCACGATCCTCCTGCAGGGCGGCCACAACCGGACCCTCCCCCTTTCGTATTACACCGAGATCGTCCGAACGATGAAACAGCGGTTCCCGTCCGTCACCCCCCACTGTTTCACGGCGTCCGAAATCCAAACCATGGCCCAGGTGTCGGGGTTGACCATCGACGGCGTCCTGAACGAATTATGGGAGGCCGGGCAACGCACGCTCCCCGGCGGCGGAGCGGAGATTCTATCGGAATCCGTTCGCCAAAAACTCGCCCACAAAAAAGGCGGCCCGGAAAAATGGTTGGAAGTCCATCGGGCGGCCCACCGGCGGGGGTTTCGAAGCACCGCCACCATGATGTACGGCCACGTCGAAACCCTGGAGGACATCGTCGAGCATTGGGAACGCCTGCGCGATTTGCAAGACGAAACCCACGGATTCACGGCCTTCATTCCCTGGAGTTTCAAACCCCAAAACACCGTTTTGGAGCGCCGGCATCCCGAACGGACCGGCCCCGTGCCGTACCTTCGCGTGCTGGCCGCTTCGCGCGTCTATTTGGACAATTTCGACCACATCCAAGCCTCCTGGTTTTCGGAAGGCAAAAAGGCCGGCCAGGCTTCCCTCCATTTCGGCGCCGATGATTTCGGGGGCACCTTGATCGATGAGAACGTCCACGCGGCGGCGGGATTCGTGAACAAAGCCTCGACGGACGATGTGGTGGCATTCATCCGGGAGGCGGGCTTCGTCCCCGTTCAACGTTCCACCCTTTACGACGTCCTGAAAACCTTCGGCCCGAACTGACGTGAAGGCCGACCCGCCCCCGTTTCCCGTTCTGGTTTACGTGTGCACGAACGCGCGCGCTTCCGGCGAACGGGTGTCCTGCGCGGCCGCCGGCCGGGACGGTCTCCGACTGAAAGACGAATTAAAGCGTCTCGTCAAAGAAGGCGGATGGTCCGATCGGATTCGTATTTGTTCCTCGGGTTGCATGGACCGCTGCGAAGAGGGCCCCAACGCCGTTCGCTTGGGCGCCTCCGGCAACGAATGGATTTCCCACCTGGCGTCCGGGGACTTGCCCGCTTTGGTTGAACGGCTGGCCCAAAACCTTCCCTGATTCCCAATAAAAAAGGACGGTTCCCGGAGGAACCGTCCTTTTTTTAGATGGCTGCCGGACTAGGATTCGAACCTAGACGACCAGGTTCAGAGCCTGGCAGGCTACCGTTACCTCATCCGGCAAAAATCGCGCGATCCGGCGGAGAAAAATAAAATCCCCTTCGGAAAACCGAAGGGGATTTTATCAAATCCCGCTACCGATGAGAATCCGCGACGAACGCTTACACCCCGGCGGGTTGGCGCAGGGCCGCCAGCGCCGCGTCGTAGTTGGGGTGGTTGGTCATTTCCGGCACGTATTCCACGTAGGTGACCACGTCTTGGGCGTTGACGACAAAGACGGCCCGGGAGAGAAGTCGAAGCTCTTTGATCAGTGTTCCGTAGGCCACGCCGAAGGAAGCGTCCCGGTGGTCCGACAGGGGTTGGAGATTTTTGATGCCGGCGGTTTGGCAGAACCGGCCCTGGGCAAAGGGCAAATCCATGCTGATGACGTAGGTCTGAACGCCGGAGACTTTGGAAACCGCTTCGTTGAATTTCCGGGTTTCGGCGTCGCAGACGGGGGTGTCCAGGGACGGCACCGCCACGATCAAACGCGTTTTCCCGGCGGATTTGGCCAGATTCACTTCGCTCAAATCTCCCGCCACGGCCTTGAATTCCGGGGCTTTTTGACCCACCTTGATTTCGTTGCCGACCAGCGTTAAAGGATTGCCTTTAAAAGTCGTACCGCCTTTTCGTTCGTTCGACACGGATTACCTCCTAAAAATACATGACTTAATTGGTTATATTTTACAATATTTAACTCGCCGCCCGGGGGCGCTCCATTATTTGAGGGCGTTCAATTCTTTTTGGATGTCGTTCCAGGCCTCTTTCATGTCGTCCACGAGGCCCTTCAATTCGGTTTTATTGACGGAAGCGACCGCTTTGTACCGCTGGGCCGCTTTTTCAACGACGCGATGATAGGCTTCTTCGTTGACCGTTTTCAATTTTTCGAGGGTCTGAAGCACGTCCCCCTTCATTTTAAACATCCACCCCTTGACGCGCTCCCGCTTCTTGGCCGCGCCCTTCCCATACAAAAAATACGCTCCCGCTCCGGCCGCCACCGCCATGCCCATCAACGCCTTGGTAACTTTGCCCATGAGTTCCTCCCGATTCGCCGTCGTTAAAGGCGCCCGTCGGCGAGCCGTTGTTTGGCGTCGGCCAGGCGTCGAAGCACTTTGTCCTTGCCCATCACTTCCAACATGTGAAACAAACTGGGTCCCTGGGTCCGCCCCGACACCGCCACCCGGACCGGATGGAAGACGGCGGCGTTTTTAACGCCCAAACGGACCGCCAAGGCCTTGCAGGCTTCTTCCGTGGAAGCCGCCGTAAAGCTCGCCAGCGCCCCGAAAGCCTGGGCCGCGTTTTCAAGGACCGACGGGACCTCGGGTTTTTTAAGGGTTTTTTCAACGGAGGCGGGGTCAAACTCGACGTCTTTGAAAAAGAAATCAATGAGTCGAGGGACCTCGGTCAGATGCTTCAATTTCTCCTGCTCCAAGGCCACCGCCGCCTCGATCTCGGCGCGCCGAACCTCTTCCTGGCCCGCCAGATAGCCGGCTTGGCGGATAAACGGCATCGCCCGATCCACCAGTTCTTTTAAAGGCAATTTCCGAAGGTACTCCCCGTTCATCCAGATCAACTTGTTGGGGTCGAAAATGGCCGGGCTTTTTCCGCACCGCTCGACCGTGAATTTCCGAATTAATTCGTCCTGGGTGAAAAGATCCTGGCTGTCTTCCGTGGACCAGCCCAACAAGGCCAAATAGTTCCGGGTCGCCTCGGGCAAATACCCGGCGTCCCGGTATTCCTCGACCGCGGTGGCTCCGTGGCGCTTGGACAGGCGTTGTCCGTCCGCCCCGAGGATCATCGACAGGTGGGCGAAAACCGGCGGGGTCCAACCCAGCGCTTCGTAAACGAGCGCCTGCCGCGGCGTGTTCGACAGGTGGTCGTCGCCGCGGATCACGTGGCTGATCTCCATCAAGTGATCGTCAATCACGCAGGCAAAGTTGTACGTCGGAACGCCCGAGGTTTTTAAAAGGATGAAATCCTCAATGAGCGAATGTTCCCACTTCATGGGACCGCGGATCAAATCGTCGAACTGAACGGGCGCTTCGTCCTGGGGGGTTTTGAAACGGACGGTGTGGGGTTTCCCCTCCTGGATCAACGCCTCCCGTTGGGCGGGCGGGAGGTCCCGGTAGGGGCTCACGAATTTGGGGGGGCGTTTCAACAACTGGGCCTTTTCTTTGGCTTTTTGGACTTCTTCGGGAGTCGCAAAGCAATAAAAAGCCTTGCCGGAGGCCACGAGCTGGTCGGCGTATTTTTTGTAATGGTCCAGGCGGTTCATTTGGTAATAGGGGCCGTGGACCCCTTTGCTTTGAGTGGGGTCGTCGGACGAGGTGGGACCTTCGTCCCAATCCAACCCCAGCCAACGCATACCGTTGAAAATCGCCTCGACCGAGGCCTGGGTGGAACGGGTTTCGTCCGTGTCTTCGATGCGCAATATGAACGTTCCCCCCGTGTGGCGGGCGAACAGCCAATTGAAGAGCGCCGTCCGCGCGCCACCGATGTGGAGAAAACCGGTGGGCGACGGGGCGAATCGGACGCGGGGTTTCACGGCTTAATAGATGATTTTGTTGAGCGGGTATTCGATGATCCCCTCGGCGCCGGCGCGCTTTAAAGCGGGGATGTTCTTTTTCACTTCTTTTTCCGGCATGATGACTTCCAGAGCCACCCACCCTTTTTCGGTCAACTGGGAGATGGTCGGCTTTCGAAGCGCCGGCAGGATTTTCGTGACGTCGGCCAATTTGTCCTCGGGAATGTTCATCTTGATCCCGACGAGGCCTTCCGCGGCCAGAGCGCCTTGAAGCAGCATGGCCATGTTTTCGATCTTCTGGCGTTTCCAGGGATCGGCCCAGGCTTTTTCGTTGCAAATCAACCGGGTGGAAGACGTGAGCAATTCCTCGACGATGCGAAGCCGGTTGGCCCGGAGGGAGGAGCCCGTTTCCGTCAGCTCAACGATGGCGTCGACAAACCGGCCGGCTTTCGCTTCCGTGGCGCCCCAGGAGAATTCCACCTTCGCTTCCACTTTATTCTTGGCCAGGTAGCCTTTCACGATATTGACCACTTCCGTCGCGATCCGCTTGCCCTGAAGATCCTTGACCGATTTGATGGGCGAATCCTCCGGAACGCACAGGACCCACCGGACCGGCCGAAACCCCGATTTCGCGTACAGCAATTCGCACACTTCCTTGACCTGGGCGCCGGATTCCATGATCCAGTCTTTCCCCGTCAATCCGGCGTCGAAAACCCCGTCCTCGACGTAGGTGGCCATTTCCTGGGAACGGACCAGCATGATCTCCAATTCGTCGTCGTCGGAAGTCGGGAAATAGGAACGTTCCGAGGCATTGACCCGAATGCCCGCTTTTTTGAAAAGTTCAATGGTCGATTCCTGCAGGCTGCCCTTGGGCATGCCCAGTT
>DAOQNO010000111.1:0-5462 GCA_035332125.1 Elusimicrobiota bacterium
CCGCGGCCATTTTGGAAGCTTTGTCCGAGGCCCGCGGGCTGACGCTCGTCGGTTTGGAGGGCGCCCAGGGCGCCTTTGCCACCCAGGCTTTTCGGAATTTTCCCGAGGAAGCCCTGGCCCGTTCCCTCGCCGACTATTTCCTGAAGGAAGGTCTCATCGGCGGCGCCGAATACGCGGGGTGGACCGCCCCCCGGCCGCCGACGCTCTGGGGCGTGGAGGACGGGCGCGCTTACCTGGAAAACATCGAGTCCGTCCGGCGGTCCGCAAAAGCCCAGGGGCGGGTCGGAAAAATACTGGCCCAGGCTCACCGCCTGCTGACCGACCTTCGCGACCGAAAAGCCTCGGCGCCGTTCATGGCCCTGGAAAGACACGTCGAAGCCTACGCGGAACACCGGGAGGCGGTCGGGCCCTACGTGCATTATCTGTTGCGGCAAAAAGGCGTCGATCCCCTCGACTACGGAAATCTGCGGCTTTTGGACGACGCGTTGGCCTGGGAATCCTCCATCGATTTTCGAGCGGTCGAGTCGGAGCGCAACCGCCTTCTCGAAAGGTTGGTTCATCGATTGGGTTCGACGGAATTGAAAACCTTGATGGACGAAAGCCTTCGTTATCGCGGTGGCGATTTGACCTATGGCGAATATTACCGGGGATTCCAGAACCGTTTAACGGCCGCCGGTTTGCGTCTGGAGGATTACCCGCAATTGAACGGCTATATTCGTTACGTTCTCCTTTCCGAGAAAATCAATCGGGTGGAATTGCTGGGGGAATTGGCGACGTTGGAGCGCCGCGCCCAGGTTCGGGCCGCGGCCAGCCCTTTTGAACGATCGCTGGTGGATTTGGGTCGTCGTTACCGGTTGCTGGACAAATTGACCCGGCACGCCCTTACCCCGGCGGATTGGCGCGATTTTCAAGTGCATCGCCTGGACCTGATCGGTTTTTCCGAGGAGCTTAACCGCGTGGCGGCGGAGGCCGGGTCGACCGAACGCGTCGAATCCCTGGCGGGAACCGATCTGGATCCCTTTGAGGATTTTTGCGCCCAAGCCCTCGCGCGAAACGCGGCGCTCGTGGATTCCTTGTTGGCCAAAATGGAATCCGACCATTCCCGGGAAGCCGTCTTGGTGGCGGGGGGGTTTCACACGGAAGGCCTGACTCAACGCCTTCGGGAAAAAGGGATCTCCTACGTCGTCGTTACTCCTCGGGTGAACGAAACCTTGGCCATGGGATCCCGCGCCCTGGACGTCCTGGCCCGGGATCCGATTCCCTTGGAAAGGCTTTTTGCCGGTCCGACCATCAACATTGTGACCCCCCGGGCGACCGCGGTGGAATCCCCCGGGCGTTACGGCCGGACCTTGACGGGGTTGGCCGTCGCGCTGGGGCTTTTCCTGGCGGCGGACAACGCTTCCGCCGCGATCGCGGCCCAACGATTGCCGGACGTGGCGGAGGTTCGGGTTCGCGCGATGGAGAACGACGGGCGGGAAATCGACCTTCGTTGGCGCAACGGGGACAAAACCCGCTTGGAAACGCGCGCGGCGGAAGGCGAGGCCGGCGGGGATCGGACGCCGTTGGCGGTCGCAACGTTGGAAGTGAACCGGAACGGCCTTTCGGAACCCCGTACGATCCACCTTTACGCCCCCGCCGACTCCCCCTGGAAACGCGGGGGAGAGATGTTCGCGGCGATTTTTCCGATCGGCGTCATTCGACGGTTGTTGGGAGGGCGGGGGGTGACGCCCGTTCCCCCCGTGACGCCGGTGGTCCCCACACCGGACGCGACGAGCAAGCCCCGGGACGAAGATCCCATTGTTCTCTCCCGGTTGGCGATCTTGATGTCCGCCTTGAGCATCCTTCAGGACGAATTGGCCGGGACGCGGGCGATTCTGCCCAAATCACGCCTGGTGGCCATGGTCCTTTCCGGGGAATACCTTCACGGACGATCGATCGAAGTGCGGCAATTGGTGGCCGGCCATTTGGCGACGGCGGCGGGGTCGGACGACGCGCTGCTTTCCTCGGAGGGGGTGGCCGCTCTTTTGCGAACCTTGGAGGCGGAGATCCGCCAAGCGGGATCCGGCTACGGATTGCTTCGCGACGCCACGCGCTGGGAATTGTTGAAATGGTCGACGGGGGTTTCCGCGCCGGGGACCGGCCCGGTCGCCCGCTTGAAGCGATTTTTGGGACGCCACCCGTTTCTTGGAACGGCGGTCATTGAAGAAATGGGCCTTCCTCTTTCCGGCCCGCGAAGGGGCAACGCCTTTTGGGAAAGTCGGTGGCCCATGAGCCTGGCGGGGGGCGCTCTCGGGATGGCCGCCGCCGGCTTCAACTTGGGAGTCCTGGAGATCCTTCTCATCGGCCTTCAGGCCGGATTCCTCTGGAGTCTGGCTCCGGCGCAAAAAAAATTCGTCGACGATCACGGCGCCCAACAATCCGAGCGCCAAGCGGCTCTTCGGCGGCGGGGCACCATCCTTTTAAACGTCGCGGCGGTTTTGGGCGGGTCTCTGGCGCCTCTCGCTCGGGCGTATTTTGGCGTGGACGCTTCCCTGATTTATTTCCTCGTCGCTTCACCGGCGACGGGGCTTCTGGCGGCCATGACGGTCCACGTTTTATGGAACGCCGTTGCTCCCGCGCGGTATCAGCTCACGCGCGCGCCGCCGGAATCGCCGTCCGCTCCCACGCCTCTCGGGTTGTTGGATCGTTTGCCACTGTTGGCCACGACGTTTGCCACCCGGTTGGCTCTCTACGCCGAAGCGGAGCGGATCTCCGAGGTGGAAGCCTTGCGACGGGTTCGCCGTTTATCGCAATACCCTTTTCGAGACCCCCTCCAAAACACCGCCAACCAAATGACGAATTATTACTACATGCTCATCGCGTTGAGCGGCCGAACCAACGGCCATGGCCGTCGCGGGGAGGCGGAAGGGCGCCAGGCCGATCTGCCGTTGTTGCGGCTTGTCCTTTTGGATCGGGCGGTGTCGTTGGCGCGCGCGGCCTTGCCGTTGGTCGTTAAATCGACGGAAAAAACCGACATGTCGGAAGCCCTTCGGGACCAGATTAAATGGGACGTTCGGTTGTTCGCCCCGTTGGCCGCGAGCTTGCCGCGGGACCGTTCGTCGGGGATCGCCGGCATGGACCTCGCCGCGGTCATGACCGATTTGGTGGTCTTCCTTGAAAACCCCGCGCGTTACGAAAAAACCCGCCGGGAACTTTTGGGGCTGGTCGGCGATTCGTCCCGCCTGCACGACGTCCAGCAATCGCTGCTGAGCGAGGCGGACTCCTTGCGTCCCATCGGCGCCCCCCGATGGATGACTCAGGCCCGGATAAAAACGGTTTCCTCGGTGGTCAACAAGGTGATCGTCAACCCGAATTACAGCGCGGCCGCGGAAGTCAAGGACATCGTGACCTTGTCGATCGTTTTCGATTTGGTTGGGGCGCGACAATCGGTCGCCACGTGGCAGGAATGGCGCACGATGGTCTACCAATTGAGGGACCGCTTGGAAGAGCGATTGCGCGACAAAGGAAGGAATGTGACGTTGACCCTGCCGGACGAAAAAGAGCAAGGGTATATCCATTTCAACGCCAACGTCGATGGCGTCCCCTGCGAAATGCAATTTCAAACCATGGCCATCCATCAGCGCCAGGAGGCGGGCGATCGGATCGCCCGGGTGGGAGGTCAGGCGCATTACGTACGCAAGGCCAACCAATTAATGGCCTGGTTGGGCAAGCAGATCGGATTCGCGCCGATCAAACTCAGCCCGCACCGGCGGCTTTTCGAAGGGGACACCGAGGCGGATTTTGAAATGCTGTTTGCGAAGGCGCGCAAGTATACGGTCGTCACCCTCCTCTCCCGCGAACAAATCAAGAACCCCGAGGCGCCCGCCGACACGGTGCTATTGCCCGCCGGGGCGACGCCCATGGATTTGCTGGCGAGCACGGCGGTGGCCGATTACGAGTTCACGTTCCAGGAATTTCCCGATATCGTGGATTGCCCCTGGGACGGACGCGCATTCAAGGACGGCAACGATTCATCGAAATTGGGCATGAACAATCCGATGGCGACCGGCGCGCTCGTCCGTTTGGGCGCGAAGCGCGAGCCCATCGTGGGGGCCGGGGAGCGGAACGCCATACGAAGCGCCGGTCGTACTTTTCGCCTGTGGGCCAAAGGCATTATCGATTCCAAAGACCGAGAGCGGTTTACGGCCGCGGGGCAGGCGTTTTTGGCCGATTTGGGGATTGAAACTTCGTTTATGGCACGGCGAGTTTTTCGGGCCGATTCGACCTTGGAGGCCTTTCTACGAAAATACGACCTCACCCCCGATATGTTGGCATTGTTGGTGGGGGAGGAAATATCCTCCCGAACGAACATGGAGTACCGCCCCGTGGATCGGTTGATCATCCCGCGCCTTATCAACGCTTACAGTCGCACGGGGGAAACCATGCTCGGCCAGGAAGGGCTGGATTTGTCCCATCCCCGTGTCCAGGAAGAGCTTCGCTCTTTCGCTCTCTCCCGCATGACCACCGAGAATAAATTCAATGCTCTTTTGCCTCGCGTTCTCCCTTCGTCGGGTCGAACGGTCGAGATCATGGCGTTGGCCGCGGGCGTCGGTTTGGGTTGGGTCAATCCGAAGACCATCGCCGCCTCCATGGAGCGCATCGCCGTTTTGATCCCGAAAGAAGGCGTTTACACGATCCCGGCGACGGACCGCCGGGGGCTGCTCCATGAAATCGTACGGGCGCTGGTTGATTTAGGCTTGGAAGCCACGTCCATCGAAACGCAAGTCTTCGACAACGGGACGTCCGAAGTCACCGTTAAAATCGCCGAAACCCCGAACCAGGACCCGTTGCTGGGCCTGGAGTTTCAACGACGAATCCAAAATGTTCCCCGGGCCCAGTCTTACCCCAACGAGTATTTGTTGAAACGCGAAATGAATTACGTCGTGTTTTTAAAGCCGGCGGTGTCGTTGGTCGACGCGTTGTACCGCGTCACGAGCGTTCTGGGATCCGACGAGAACCGGGCGAATATACGATCGATGGACGTCCACATGGACGGAGGCTATCGGGCGATCGATTTGGACGTGCAAATCCCGGATGAAGCGGAAATCGACCGCCTACGACGCGAATTGTCCGCCGCCACCCTGGGCTATCGGTTGGACGACGCCAGCCAGGAAGTGCGTGAACGAGGCCCCTTCGGCCGCGGGGGGGCTTCGTGGTTCCCGGGACTCTACAAAGCCTACGCGGCTTGGTTGATTGAAACGCCGATATTGTTTGGCCTACTGGCCGTTGCCCGTGATCCGCTTCTCGCCTTCTTTGAGTCGCTCCCGGACCCGGGGTTGGTCGGCTTGCTTTACCCCGCTCTCTTCCTTCTGGGCCACGTTTTCAATCCCGCTGCTTTTCGTGAACCGGTCGTTTACCGATTCGCCGTATTGAAATCAATCCTCGGTTTCGCTTTTTTCCATTTTGAACCCACGGGGCTCGTC
>DAOQNO010000112.1:0-5458 GCA_035332125.1 Elusimicrobiota bacterium
CGGCCATCAACCGGTCCGCCCGATCGTAATAGGCCCGATCGCCCCGGGTGGGCTCGATGAAGGGATTGTACACAATGTGGGTGAAACCCATCCGCCGAAGGGCGTGCCACAACTCCGTCGGCGTTTTCAAGGCGTTAAAATCCAGGACCCCGGGATTCAGCGGATCGCCCCAGGCGTAGGGGCGGTCGAGATAAAACCCGCGAACGTCTTTGTAAAGCAACACGCGGGCGTCCGCCGGAAGAAGGGCGTTGGCCTCCCGGGCCAGCGTGTACGGATCGCCCAGCGTCAATTGGCAATAGCGTTCCCGAGAGGTCAACGTCGGCGCGGCCTGGGAGCGCACGCCCCAGAAGGGAAAAGATTCGGCGTTGACCGACAGGTCCCCGAGGGGAATCAACGCCAGGGCCAGGAGCGGGGCCCCGACCCAGCGAGCCCGGGGGCGCTGAAAAATCTCCGCCCAAAAACCGCCGACAAAGACGGCCATCCAGGCGGCCGCCGGCAAGGCGTAACGCCAGGCGGGATAGACGGCCAGCCACAGGAGGGCGAAAAATCCCAGGGCCCCCAGGACCGTTTTTTGCCCCGGGGACGGCGCCGGCCGGCGGAACGGCCGGAGAAAAAGCAAAACAAAAAAAGGCGTCGTCAAGAAATAAGGTCGGTATTTAAAAAGATCGGCCAGGGACCACAATTTCCAGGGCAAGGACAACAGTGTGCCCGGCGTGAAGGGAACGCGCTCCGTCACGGAGGCCGAAATACGGGCCCAGGCCGCCTCCGCCCCGGGCCCGCCGCCGAGCCAAGCGGCGGCGTAGGGCCAGACGGGGTTGCCCGTCGTCCAGAAATTTCGAAGGTACCAGGGGAACCCGGCCGCGGCCATTCCGAACAGGAAGGCCAGCGCCTCCCCCCCGAAGCGGCGAAGGGCGCCGGGCCGATGGGGCCCGCCCAGAAACGCCCGGATCAAGAGTACGCCCATCAGGGCGGCGCCCATCCAAAGACCCGTGAGTTTGGTCGAGGCGGCCAGCCCCGTCAAAAGGCCGGCCAGTCCCCAGGAACGCGCGCCTTCCTCGGGGGCGGACGCGGCCTTCGCCGCGCAGGACACCGCCAGAACGAGCGGAAGGGCCACGGCCAGGTCCGTGGAAGCGTTTCCGATCACCCGCTGAAAAACCGGCTGCACCACCAACAGGGCCGCGCCGAGAGCCCCGGCCCCTCGGGAGAAGAATCGCGCCCCCAGGGAGAACACGACGGCGGCCAAGGCCACCCCGTGGGCGAAATTGAGCCAATGGCAAAAGACGTCGCCCCGCACCGCCAGGCCCAAGGTGTAAAGCATCTCGGCGTTCAGCGGGTAATGGGCGTTGATGGACCAGGGCAGTGAAAGCAGCCGTCCCTCCGTCAGGAAGATTCTCGGAAAAGCCAGGTGGTAAGCGAGGGAATCCCAGTCGGTGGCGGGCGCCGCGGTCGCGATCAACGCCCGTCCCAACCCGGCGAAAAGGACAAAGAGAAGGAAAAACCCAACGGGGCCCACGGGACGCGTCGCCGCGGCGGTGGCTCGAGCGAACGCCGTCCGGGCCTTCCCGTGGAACCGCCACACCCCTCCGGCGGCCAGGGTCAGATAAACGGCCGCCAGGAGCGGCCGGTAAAAACCGCCGAGCAATCCCAAAACCATTAAGCCGAACGACACGACGGCCTGCCCGATCACCAGGGCGAACGCCGCCCGTTCGAGGAACGGCTCCGGCCGCCACCGACGGGGAAGAACCCCCTCCCCCAGCGCCGCGGCGCCCAACAGAAACGCGAAAACGAGAATTCCCTCGGCCGCAAAACGCATCGGCTCGAGAACCGCGGCCCCGGTCAAAGAGCCGGGGTGGGTGAAAAGATATTTCAAAAAAAACGGGGATTGAATTTGTAGATAGAGGAAGGCCAGCGAAAGGGCGACGGGGGGGCGAAAAAACCGGGAGACGGGGGAGGAGCTCAAAACCCCCCCGCGCTCATCGGCCCGCCGGTCCCGTGGGAAGGAGAGTCCGCTCGATGCGGCGTCGCTGGTCCCGGGCGGCGCGAAACACGGCGGCTTCGTCGGCGCCGCATTGCCGGGCGAGGGTTTTCAGAGGCGCTCCCCCGACCCGGGCCGCGGCCAGGGCGTCGAAGGTCCAGGTGGACCGGCGCACCATTTCGCCCAAAATCAACACCTCGGTTTTTCCGAATCCCTTCCCCCGCCAACGGGCGACGGTGGCGGTGCTCACGCCGACGGCGGCCGCCGCGGCGGCGTCAAAGGGGTCGTCGCGCCGGACGGAGGCCGTCGCCGGACGGGGGGCGAATTCGGGCTCGGCGGCTCCCCAGACGCCCGGCGCGATCGTCAGAAGAAAAACCCCCGCCGGGAAAAAGCCGGCTCTCATTTTTTCTTGGCCGGCGGAGTCGGGGGTTCCGCGGGAGGCGTTTCGGGGGTTTCGGCGGGCACCGGTTTCGCCGCGCCCTGAACGTATTTCACGCGAATCTGGGCGCGCTCGTTCTCAAAATCCGGACGAACCGCCCGGGCCGCCAGAAAGGTGCGTCGCCCCCGCGCCACGGAGTGGTCGTTGGGTCGCCATCGAAGGACCAGCGTCGCCGAGGATTTCCGGGGGGAAAGGTCCACGGCGCCGGGGGAGACTTCCAGGTCCGGGCCGGAAAAAAACTCCACGCGAACCGGGGCCGTGGAGGGGCGCTCGCCGAAGGCGATCACCGCCGAAAGCGTGGCGCCGGCGCGGGCGTCGTCCGGCGCCGTCAACGTCAAATCGTAGGGAAGGGCGCCGTTCAATTCCCGCACCCGGGTCATGGCGGCCCCGCCCGCCAGGAACCATTCCCGGGACGTGTAGGGGCCCAGTTGCCGGGGGCCGCTCAGGGCCCGGTTCAAATCGTGGGTGAAGATTCCCCGCACGGGTTTGTCCTTATGAAACCCCGTCACGGCCATCATCATCCGGTTGTAAAAATCCTCGGGGCCCGCGGGATTCGTCGTTTTTTGGTGAAGACGCCAATCGTAGGTGTCGCCCACCACGAGATTCAATTGATCCCGAAGGGCGTAATTGCCCCAGTGGCCGACGAGATTACGGAACTGCTCGCCGGTCGCCTCGTAGAGCATGATGGCGTCGATGTCCAAACCCGCGTCCCGGAACATGACGGGGTCCTGGGCGTGCTCCCAGCCCTTTTGCCAGGAGAGGGTGAAGCCCCAGAGGGGCGTTTTACCGGCGTATTCCTGGGCGATTTGGCGCACGACCCGGGCGGAACAATGGGCCCGGTACCAAAACCATTGATCCGACAGTTTCCAGCGGGCCGGGTCCTTGGTTTTAAGCAACGGGGCCACGTAGCGGCCCGGGGCGATCCACTTCATCCGCTCCACTTTCGTCATGTGGGCGTAACGGGCCGGCGGCGTGACGCCGGGCATCTCTCGAACGAAATCCTCCACCAGCTCGTTTCCGCCGAAGACGGGCCGGATGTAGTCCAACCCGACGAAATCGACCCCCGGCACGGCCGCCCAGCGGTTCAACATCTTGACGATGTCGTGGGGACGGCGCGGATCCAAAATCGAAATTCCCCGGCGAGTCGGCCGGTCCAACCCGTAAACGGGGCGGCCGTTCTCGTAGTACCAGCCGTATTGGTAATCGGGCGAATACTGCGGCGGGCCCCCCACCATAAAAGACAACACGTAGACGCCCAGTTTGAGTCCCCGCTCCCGGCAGGCTTTGCCGAGCTCGATGACGCCCTTTTCGTTGCGCGTCAACCAAGGAAAAGACGTCGATAGCTTGACGGTGAAACCGCTGGTCTCCGCGCCCTGAACCACCAGGGCGTCGGCGCCCATGAACTCGGCCCACTCGGCCATGGCGGAAGCCCGCTTTTGTCCGTCCGGCGCACGGAAGACGTGGAACGGCGCGTGGCCCTCCAGGGTGAGCACGCCGAAGCCCTTGGGGACCGGTTTAAACTCCCGGGATTGAATTTTGAAGGTGGGAAAAGCGGGGGTTTTTTCGCCCGCGGGCCAGGCGGCGGTGTCCAGGCGGACCGCGTAGGTTCCGTCGGGCGCGTTCCAGGGGACCGGCCATCGGGCGGACCAGGACCGGGTCCCCGTGCTGAAAACCAGGGGGGCCTCCCGCATCATGCCGATGGTGGTGACGGGCGCGCCGTCCTTTTCCACCCAGGTGACCCAGGGGGCGGTGGAGGACGACAATTTGTCAAAAAGGGTCGACCCCGGGGGGACGCTCAGGGTCCATTCCACAAAGGCGTCGTGGAAATAGGCGTCCTGGGACGTTTTTAGCGTGGGGCCGTCGGTTTCGACGGCGGGGGACAATATTTCGGTGAGACGGGGCATTTTGCCCTGGGCGCAACCGAGCCAGGGCAGGAAGAGGAGAAAGAGAACGAAAAAGACGTTCATCACCCAAAGACCTCAAAACACCGATTGTTTTTCATCCATACGCCGTCCGTGTCCGGTTGGCGGATCAAAAAAAGCGTGCCCGGGGGGAGTTGAACCCTCAGCCTTTGGCTCCGGAGGCCAACGCTCTATCCAATTGAGCTACGGGCACAAAAATGTTTCAGGAAGCGGATTTTACTACTTGCGAAGCAATTCGGGGAGGTCGCCGAAAAGCTTGTCCAAAGCCAGGGACGCTTTCCCGCCGCCCTGGGCGAAATCGGGCCGACCGCCGCCCTTGCCGCCGATCTTGGCGGCCACGGCCTGGGCGATTTTCCCCGCGTGCCAACCGGCCTGGGTCAATGCCGCGGGCAGAGCCACCACAAAAGAAATTTTTTCGTCATTGCCCGTGGCCACGAGCACCCCGGCCCCGTCGGCCTTTTCCTTCAGGCGATCGGAGAGGGACCGCAGGGATTTTTCGTCCAAGCCCGGTGCGGCCTGCACGAGCCACCGGGCCCCGCCGACTTCCCGGGCTTCGACGGCGGCCGCGCCCCCGCCGCCCTGGGCGGCCTTGACTCGAAGTTCGTCCATCTCCCGCTCCAACTGGCGCTGGCGTTGGAGCGACCGGTCGATGCGTTGGACCAGTTCCGACGGGGAGGCCTTGAGCTTCTCGGCGGCTTCCGCCACGGTGCTTTCCATCTGTTGCAAATATTCCAGGGCTTTGATGCCGGCCACGGCCTCCATGCGCCGGACGCCCGCCCCGATGGAGGATTCGGCCACGATTTTGATCAGGCCGATTTCCCCGGTGCGAAGAACGTGGATGCCGCCGCACACTTCCGTTGTGGCCTCGCCGAACTTCACAACCCGGACCTTGTCTCCGTATTTGTCCCCGAAAAAAGCCATGGCGCCGGCTTTCTGGGCTTCGGCCAGGGACATTTCCGGCGTCTTTTCCGGCCGGGCGATGTCCCGAAGGACGTTGCGGTTGGCGTCGTCTTCAATGCGGCGAAGTTCCGCCAAACTCGGGGTGGCGGTGTGGGTGTAGTCGAAACGGAGCTTGTCCGGCGTGACAATGGACCCGGCCTGGGTCACGTGGGTGCCCAAAAC
>DAOQNO010000113.1:0-5414 GCA_035332125.1 Elusimicrobiota bacterium
ACCTGCCCCCGCCGAAGGGTGATCTTTCGGACAAAGAAGGCCGCCCGGGAAGTCTCGACGGCCGGGGTGGGCCGCGGGGCGGGGGTCGTGGCGCTGGAGGCGGTCAAATCATCGATGCTCAGGACGCCGTCCGCCCGCCGGTGGAGGGCGATCCGGGGGGATTCGATGAACACGGACCGGACGACGATTCGGCCCGAAAGAAGCATGAAAAGATTGGGTTGAACGGACAGCCGTTCCGCCGAAAAGAAAACGCCGGGGGGGAACCCCGTCCGTTCTCGAATGGACAGTTTCGACACGTCCAGCCCGGAGAGGCCCAGATGGATTTCGCCGAGATCGACGGGACGGTGGAGGTTGTCCCCGGCCCATTTCAGGGCCAGGGCGCGCAATTTTTCGGGCGGGTACTTTAATTTAATGAAAAGGGCCGCGGCCGCCAGCAGGGCCACCGGGGCGAGGAACAGAACCAGAAGAACGGTGCGAAATCGGGGGAGCTTCATTGGATCTTTTCCTCCGTAATTTTAAGGGAGGCGTCCAGGTCGGCCAGGGCCGCTTCCGCCTCGTCCTGGGCCTGGGAACGGTGGGCCGCGTCGGCGGCCCGCAGGGTCTCCAATTTCATGGCCGCCACCGTGCGGAACTCCTCCAGGTCGTCCAGGGCCCGGTTGATGTCCCGGCGGTTGCGGTGGGCGGTGTTGTCGGCTCGCGCCCGAAGGCGTTCGGCTTGCTGGGCCCGGGCTTTCAATCGCAAATCCAATTCCGCCACGCTGGCGCGCGGGGGTTCCGCGGGTGTCGGCGCCCGGCATCCGGCCGCCGCCGAAAGACAAACAACCAGCCCAAGGGGAAGTCCGCGATTCACGGGGTCCGCCGGGGACGGGGGGACAGGCCGATTTTTTTCAACTGGGCCTCAAAGCCCGGTCCGTTCATCTGCCAATAGGCCATCCGGTCCGCGCCCAACAACTCTCCGCTTTCGCCGTCGGACGCCGTCCATTTAATAAGTCGTCGAGCGTCCGTCCGTTCCACGAAAAAAGTCCATTTTCGCCCTTCCGCGAGATCGGCGGTGAGAACGTCGACGGTAAAAGTTCCGGCGGGCACCGTGACCTTTTGGGGCGAGGCCGACCGGGTCAAGGCGCCGGTCCCCCATTCCAGGGGTTTGTGCAAAAGCCGGGCCGTGGTCAGGGAGCGGAGGATCGGACGGGTTTTGCGTTCCCCGGGATTAAGAAAGGGCGCCGCGAGCCCCCGGGCCCAGAGGGGCAGGACGTCTTCGCTCAGACCCTCCGGGGGGATTTTATGGCGGTGTTCGCCGTCGCCTTCCCCGTCGAAATAGCTGCGCCAGCTTTCGTCCACGTAGCCGTCCCGGAAATTCAACTGGTGGAACACCTGGCCGCACCATTCCTGGGCGGAAAAGGCCACCTTGGCCAGGGTCCCGGCGGGGCGTCCGCCGGCGGGAGCCAGGCCGACGAAGGCGCTGGTCATCAAATTATAATCGTAGAGGCCGGTGGAAAAATCCCGCATCAAATTCAGCTTCATCACCTGGAATTCATCGGCGGCGGGATGCCGGCCCGGGTCGGCTTTGACTTGCAGGGATTCGGAAAAAGGTTCCGTGACGAAGACCGCCACGGCCACGCCCCGGCGCGGGTGTCCATACCGGGGGAAAACCAAGTCGTACCCCGCCACCTCGGCTTGGCCGTCGCCCCAGTGTTTCCAAAAGGCGTCGCCGTAGGGGGCGTCGGCGGCGAGAACGGGCGGAGCCAGGCCCAGGGCGGCCAGCAGGAGGGCGGCGGGTCTCATCGACGGGATTTTATCATTTTGAAATTCCCGCCTTGACAGGGGGACCATACAAATGTATGGTATTTCGGCCATGAACGAATTGACCCCGCCCCAACGCAAAATATTCGATTTTATCTCCCAGCAAGTGGAGGAAGTCGGCGTGCCGCCCACGGTTCGGGAAATCGCCCGGCGTTTTGACGTGGCCATCGGTACCGTTCAGGGTCATTTAAAGGCCTTGGACCGGAAGGGGGTCGTTCGCCGGATGCGCGACCGGGCCCGGGGCCTGGCTCTGGCGGTGAAAAGGGATTGGACGGGGAGTCTCCGCCTGCCGGTGTTGGGGCGGGTGCCGGCGGGGCTGCCCGTGGAGGCCGTGGCCCTCGCGGACGAGCATTTTCCCGTGCCCGGGGAGATCGCCCAGGGCGCCAACTTTATTTTGCGGGCCAAGGGGGACAGTATGGTCCCCAAAATCGAAGACGGCGATTTATTGCTGGTGCGGCTTCAGGAAGAGGCCGTCGAAGGCGATATTGTGATTGCTTACGTGGGGGACGAAGGCGAAGCCACGGTGAAACGGTTCCGTCGACAGGGGAAACGCGTCTTTCTTCAGGCCGACAACGCCAAATACGCCCCCATTCTCAAGCCTTTTAAGGTGGCCGGTCGGGTGACGGGATTGATACGAACGGGGTTGAGGTGAATTATGAGTTGGCTTCGCGATCAGATTCGGCAGGCGGCGGGAGCGGTGGAGGACGCGGGGGGCACCATCCGGTTTTTCCGGCGGGCCATCAATGAACGATTGGAGGAACAGCCGCTCACGGACTGGGAAACGCTTTTTTGGACCCGGGGGTTGAAACGCGGATTGATTCAACTCAACAGCCATTGGTTCCGGCTGGGTTCGGGGCGGCAAACTTCTTTTAGTTTCTTCGTCCGGAACGAGGCGGGCCTGCTGGTCGGCCTCCGCCGGGAATCGGTGACCCAGGCGGCCGTGTACGTGGCCCTGGTCACTCATTACGGCTATCCCCGGGCCCGGGTGCGGTTTGAAATCGATTTTTTGGACGTGGCCCTGCGGGACGAATCCGGCGACGTTTCCCTTTACGCCGAAACCAAGGCCTCGGACCGGGTGCTGGAGCGCCTCGTCAACGAATTGTCGGCCTCCTACGTCGAAGGTCTCCCCCGACTGGAGCTTCCGGAAGGAAAATTGCCCCCGGACGCCCACCAAAAGGCCGGGCATATTTTACGGACGCGCCCCTTGTTCTTTTGGGCCGTGTCGCCCGGTCGGCGGCTGGCCTATTCGATCCACTATCTGGGCAACGGCTTTCGATTGAGCCCCCGCTCGGACATTCCCTTCCATCGGGACGTGGATTTGTTTTCTTCGGTGGCGGGCGTCCCGGCGACGGCCTGAGGGGCAATCAATCGGGGTCGGGGTCGAAATTTAATCGGTCGTCAGCGAGGGCGGAACGGTCCTTTTTTCATCGGCGGGGACGGTCGTCGACGGATCGGCGCCGGCTTGGAAATGGGACGTCAGCGTTTGGAGCTCTCCGGCCATCCGTTTCAAGGCGTGGGCCGCCCCTTCCACCCGATCGGCCCCATCGGTCGTTTCGTTCGACGACTGGGCCACCCGGGCCATGTTTTCGGCGATTCGAACGCTTCCCGCGGCGGCGCTTTGGATGTTTTGCTCCACTTCCCGGATCGTGGCGGATTGTTGTTCGGCCGATTCGGCGATGGCCTCTTGAAGGGTGTTGACCCGCCCGAAAGCCTCCTGGATCTGACGGATGGCCCCCACCGCCCGCTCGGTGCCCGTTCGAATGGCGTCAATTTTTGATTTGATGCCCGCGATCGATTCCTCGGTCCGGTTGGCGAGTTTTTTGACTTGTTCGGCGACCACGCCGAAGCCCCGCCCCGCGTCCCCGGCCCGGGCGGCCTCGATGGCGGCGTTGATGGCCAGCAAATTGCTCTGTTTGGCGATCCCGATGACCAGATCGCTGATCTCGTAAATTTCGGCTCCGCGGTTGTTCAGGTCGCCGATGGTTTGCGTCGCCTGGGCGGTCAGTCCCGCGGAATGCTCCGCGGCTTCGTGCCCTTGCCGGGCCTGGCGGAGGGTGTCCTCGAGCCCGGCCGCCAGACGAACGATGTTTTCCGCGACGGTTTGGACGTTGTGGCTCACTTCCACCGCGGCGGTGGACACGAGGGAAGCCTGGGAAGCCGAATCCTTGGCCACCCGGCCCATTTGGCCGGAGGCGCCCTGAAGGCCGGCGGCCGACTGGTTTAAGGCGGCGGTGATGCCGCTGACTTTTCGGATCACGCTCCCCAAGCTGTTGACCATGTGATTGAACGAGCGGACCAATTGGCCGATCTCGCTGTTCCCGGGATCTTCGAGTCGGAGGGTGAGATCCCGCTGGTGGACGATGGTTTCAACGACCTCGGCCGCTCGTCGGAGGGGATCGCCGATGAACCCTTGAAGCCACCGCGCCAACCCCAGGCAGAGGACCATCACGACGGCCAAAACCGCGAGGGACAGCAGGGCGTATCGATGCAGGCGTCGATCCAATTCGCCCAACGTCATCTCCAGGAAAACGGTGCCCACGATATCGCCTTCCACCTCAATGGGTCGGTAGAGGCGAAGGGACGTTCCGGTTCGGTAAAGGCCCGCGGGTTGAACGGGTCCCGGATCCGGGGCGATATTGGGATCGCGGTGGTAGGCGGTGAAAACGGAGCCGCTTTCGGTGTACACCGCCCCGGCAACGATGTCTCTGTTGGCCCGTACCGTTCGGAGAATTTCCGCCGCGTTCTGGGTGTCCTGAAACGCCAGGGCGGCGGAAGAATTGTCGCCGACGATGGAGGCGATTTCCTCCAATTCCCGCGCCAGCACTTTGGGGTAAGTGAGGCGGTCGTAAAGAACGAACGCCCCGCAGGCCAGAAGGAGGGCGGCGGCGCCCACGGCCCCCCCGTAGAGCAAGAGGCTGAGGCGGATGGGCAGGCCGGCCAAATTGCGCGCCTTCATTGGACCTCCGTGGCGAGTTGGCGAAGTTTTGCGCTGATTTTAAGGCCGGCCCGATCGGCCGCCGGTCCGTTCAGCTCCAGGCGGAGGCGCGAGCCCGCGGTGACAAATCCGATCATGCCGCCGTCGCGGGCAAACCCGGCCCGGTCCGACACCGTGAGCACGGGGGCGGCGAGCGCGAGTTCCGTCCCGGCGGGGGGGCTTTCGTTGGCGGCGCTGAAAAAAATCAGGGCGCATCCCTTCCATTCCGCCGGAGAGCCGACGTTCGGCATCCGCCGTACCTGGAGGGGCCGCCCGCCCGCCGTTTTCCCGACGACAATTTGCTCGAGGGCGTCGCTCAAGGATTGGGGTCCGGCCACGCCGATAACGAAGGGAGCGTCGGGGGACGCGAACGCGGCGTCCGGCCATTCCACGTAACGGGTAAATTGAAAGAGGAACCCCGCCTTGAGCGCTTCCTCGGACACTTCCGCGGCGACGGCGGCGGCCCCCAACAACGGAAGGAGCCCGAGGAGGGGGAGGAGCGCGAGCGGGCGTCGCGGCGACGCCCTTCCCCGATCGGGGACCGAAAAAAAATTCACGGAAGTCCAACGCGTTGCGAAGTCATCGTTTTCCTCGATGCGGAGCGCGCTCGGTGGAGCCCCGCCGAACTAAATTTTCAAAC
>DAOQNO010000114.1:0-5413 GCA_035332125.1 Elusimicrobiota bacterium
CCCCGGCGCATGTCCGGGCCCAAATCCACGCGAGCCACGTTTTTGACCAGGATGGGCGTGCCGTCCATGCCGCGCCCCACGGCGATGTTCTCGATGTCGGAGACGCTCTTGGCGTAACCTCGGCCGCGCACCATATACTCGGCCCCGGCGAATTCCACCAACCGCGCGCCCACGTCGTTGTTGCCCTCCCGGACCGCTTCCACCAATTTCATCAGCGGTATGCCGTAGGAGGCCAGGGCGTTGGGATTGACGTTCACCTGGTATTGTTTTTGGAACCCGCCGATGGAGGCCACCTCGGCCACCCCGGGGACGGATTGAAGCCAATACCGGAGGGTCCAGTCCTGAAACCCTCGGAGTTGGGCCAGGTCGTGTTCGCCGGATTTATCGACCAGAGCGTATTGGTAAACCCATCCGACGCCCGTCGCGTCGGGACCGAGCTCCGTTTTAACCCCTTCCGGCAGGCGCGGCTGAATTTTGGACAGATATTCCAGCACGCGGCTGCGGGCCCAGTAGAGGTCCGTCCCGTCCTGGAAGATGATGTAGACGTAGGAGAACCCGAAGTCCGAGAATCCCCGCACGGCTTTGATTTTCGGCGCGCCCAGGAGCGACGCCACGATGGGGTAGGTTACCTGGTCTTCGATGATGTCCGGGCTCCGGTCCCACTTGGAGTACACGATGACCTGCGTGTCGGAAAGGTCCGGAATGGCGTCCAAGGGCACCCGGTGAAGGGCGACCCAAGCCCCCAGGCCCGCCACCCCGGTCAACAGTAGGACCAGGTATTTGTTGCGCGCCGACCATTCGATGATTTTTTCGATCATGGCTTAACGCGCTTTCCCGTCGCTAACGACGGATTTGAGCCGGGATTCGGAATCCAACAGGAAGTTGCCCGAGGCCGCCACGGTTTCGCCGGCTTCCAATCCGGTCAACACCTCCACGTCGTTTTCCCCTTCGCGGCCCGTCGTGATCTCCCGGGGGGCGTAGTGCCCGGGCGCCGTTTTCACATACACCAGCCGGCGGATTCCCGTGTCGATCAGGGCTTCCTTGGGAGCCACCAAGCGGCGGCCCAAACCCACGTGGACCACGGCCTCCAAAAACATTTCGGGCCGCAGCAAGCTTTCCCCGTCGGACACCAGGACCCGGGCCCGCAGGGTGCGCGTGGCGGGGTCCACCACCCGGTCGACGGCTTCCACGCGGCCGTTCAACACCCGGCCGGGGAAGGCGGGCGACGTCAACTCGGCCCGTTGGCCGGGCTTGATCAAGGCCGCTTCGTCCTCAAAAATCTGGGCGTACACCCAACGGGGGCCCGCGCCCGCCAGTAGTCCGCCGCCGCCTTGTTGGGACAGGACATCCATTTGCTTGTCGGTCAGTCCCAGCTGCGCCAGGCGCAGGCGCGAAGCGCGGACCAGGGATTCGGCCCGGGCGCGTCCTTCGGGATCGCCGGTCCGGTCCCGCGCGGCCAGGGCCTCCCGGTGTTCCGCCAGGGCGGCGTACAGGTCCGGGTCGTAGGACACCCGGGCGCTGGCGCGCACAAGCACTTCCAAATCCCGCCGCTCCACGACCGCGGTGCGGACGCCGATCCACTGTTCCTTGTCGGCCGCCACGGCCACGGGCCCGCGTCCGGGCACCGCGGCGTCGGAGGAGGATTCGACGGCGAACACCGGCACGTAATCCATGCCCATCTCGTCTTTGGCGGGGACGGGCGAGGTCACGTCGGGATTCATGGGATTGCGGTAAAAAAGAGGCCTCTTTTCCGCCGCGGGCGCCGGGTCCGGCTCGGCCGCCACCAGGGACATGTGGCAGATGGGGCATTCGCCCGGGCGATGGGACGTATACGTCGGATGCATGGGACACCGGTACAATTTGGCCGTGGCGGTCGGGCCCGAAGCGTCCCGGCACCCGGTAAGCACCCAGGGCGAAGAAAGTCCCAGCAAGATTAGAAGCAGAGTTTTCATGGTCGCCTCCGAGGCGAGATAGATTCGACGAGGATTCATGGGAATCACCGGCCCGCCGGCGAAAGCGGCGCGCCGACCCATTCTTCCAACATGCCCCAGTGGTTGGCGACCTGGGCCAGGGCTTCCTGGTATTCGGTTTCCACCGCCAACCGGGACCGCAGGGCGTCCAGCACCCGGGCGAATTCCCCCCGCCCGCTTTCGTATTGCCGTCGCACAAGATCCAGGGCGCTTTGGGCCGCGGGACGGATGGACCGCTCGTAGGCCCGGGCCGATTCCAATCGGGCCAGGACTTCGGCGTGTTCCGTGCGCAGTTGGCGTTCGACTTCGACGGTCATGGCCCGGGCGGCGTCGTCGGCCGCGGCGCGATGCCGGCGGGCCTCCCGGTTGTCGGCCCCGGGCCCGGAGATCCACAGAGGCACCGAGAGGGAAACACCCAATTCCCGTCCCGATTCCCCCGTGTCCATTTTTTGCTCGTCCACCATGACGGCCAGGTCGGGCATCCAGGCCAGGGCGGCTTGGGTTCGTTGGGCCCGGGCGTGGCCCCGTTCGTGTCGGGCCAGGGCCAACATGGGACTTTCGGTTTTCGACGTTTCCAGGAGCGCCTCCAGGGGTTGGGCGGGCGGCAACAGCGCGGGCGGAGCCGAAACCACGATCGGCCCATCCAGGGATCGATCCAACAGTTGGTTCAGGCGCAGGCGGGCCGCCCGGCCCTCCTGTCGCTCCTCCCGAAGCATGTTCTCCATGCGTCCCCGTTCCGCCTCCAGGGAAAACAGGTCCGCCGCCGGAGAACCGGAGGCCGCCCCCCCCATCCCGGAGGATCCGCCCCGACCCGCCGAAAGGCGGGCCCGCAGGGAGGCCACCAGGGCGTCCAGGGATTCGATTTCCTGGCCGATCAGGGACGTCACCGCTTCCGACCGGCGAAGGCGGGCCGCCAAATCCCGGGCTTCGGTTCGGAATTCCAAGGTTTTCAACCGCGCCCGGGCTTCCGCCGAGGCGGCCTCGTGGCGGCCCATGCGGCGCTCCTGGGTGGGTTTCCCCGGAAAGGGGATTTCTTGCTCGCCCCGCCAGTGGGTCATTCGGTCGCCGGCGGGGATTTTCTCCTTTGAAAAACCGAGGACGGGGTTGGGCCACACCCCCGCGCGGTCCGCCCGGGCCGCCGCCGCTTCGGCCTCTCCCCGGGCCGCCCGAAGTTCGGGGTTGAATTGCTCCACCCGATTCAACAATTCATCCACCGTCGGAAAAACGCCCTCCGACTCCGCGCCCCACAACGGCGCGGCGGAAAACAATAAAACCAAAATCCATTTTTTCATTGAACGCTCCAAACCGATCGAAGCCGATCCCGGACCGACTGCCCGGAGCGAGGGGGATTAAACGATGAAAAGGAAAGAGACCCGACGCCCGGTGTTAGGCGGCGGTGGGAGGAGCGCGGAGGGAAAAGGCGAGCAAAAACCCGGCGGATTGGCCGGGCGGCGGACGGACGGAAGATTCAACGGTGAAATTAACCGAGCGAAAAGGAGAAACGGGAACGGTTTCCACCCGGCCGTTCCACACCACCGCGGGCGCGGCGGGGACGGGGGCCGGAGTGAAGGACCGCTCGGCCTCGGGGACGAGGCAGCACACCATGGCTCCGCAGGGCCTCTTCTTCGAGGACGCTGCCCGATGGCAAGGAGGCAACTTTGCCGTTGAATCGGGGACGGCGATGGACGCCCCGGCGGGGCAGACTTTTCCCGGCAGGGCGAAAACCCCCAAGGCGAAGGCGGCGGCCAGCAATAGGGAACCGAGGCGTTTCATGCCCTTATTATGCCCCCCTTTTCCCTTTTCCGCAAATGATAAAGGTCATGATTTCTTTGAAACCATCCCCCCGGCGAACGCGGGGTCAATATTGGCTCCAGGTCCGCCCCAGGGAATCGGTGTGGGTGCAGAGAATAAACGTCGTCGGGGCCGAAAAAAAAGCGGCGTGGTAGGAGCAATTCCCCGGTCCCGCGGGATTGGGCGGCCAATCCGCGGTGGCCAAACCCAAAGATCGGTTGGCGGCGGCGTGGGACGGGGCCGTCGGAATGGTCACCGGGGGGATTTCGTCGAGATATTTGGGCACGAGGTCCGTTCCGAAAACCGGGTGGTTGATGTGGATGTTGTTGCCGCCCCCGATGGGGCTTTGACCATCCATGTCGACGTAATACAGCGTGATGGCGGACCGCACCGCGCCCAATTTTCCCCGAAGAGACGCCTCTCGGGACTTGGTGACCAAATTGGCAAATTTCGGAACCGAGATGGCGGCCAATAGGGCGATGATGGCCACCACCAACATCAATTCGATCAGGGTAAAACCGGACAAAAAAAGTCGCCTTTTTGCCATGGTTCAGCATAGGGCCGCGATCCGAAACAATCAAGTCCACCGGCCCCCGGGGCGGAAGGCCTTGGCAGGGTCAGTATTGACTCCAGGTCCGGCCGATGCTGTCGGTATGGGAACAATTCATAAAAATGCGCGGGAGCGCACTGGGCCCGCCCAAAGAGTTCCACGTGTAGGTCCAGCCCGATCCAACCCACAACCCATCGATCAGCCCCGTGCTGACGCCGTTCCCGCGCCGGTGGTCCGGCTGGGTGGGGTGTTCGATCATGGGGATCTCATCCAAATATTTGGGGACCAAATAATTAAAGTTGTGAAAACTGGTCACATAAAAGGTAAAAACGCTGTCCACTTCGGGGTTGTCGACGTAATAGAGTTGCGCCGCGCTCCGAATCGTCCCGAGTTTCCCCTTCACCGCGCCTTCTTTGGCCTTGGTTACCAGATTGGCGAATTTGGGGATGGCGATGGCCGCCAGGAGTCCGATGATGGCGACCACCAGCATGAGCTCGATCAAGGTAAATCCGCGCCGAAAAACTTGTCGTTCCATGGGAGGGCCTCTCCATTAGAGTAACCCCGCCCGGGCGTCTTTTCAATGCGTCGCGGAAGCGCTTCGGCGCGAGGACCTCCGGGCCCTCCCCCCCAGCCACCGCGGGGGCGATCGTCGGGTCCAGGTGGCAAAGCGCTTTTTTTCCCCGGCGTAAAATTGCCGGTAAGCGGCCACCGCGTCCCCGGGGACCTTGTACCGATCGGGCATGGCCTGGGCGAAGGGGGTCAATCCCCGGCGGGGAAAACGGAAACGGGAAATTCGAGGGAGCACGGACAGGGACGCGTGGTCAACGGTTTTTCGGTAGCGAAACCGGTATTCCTCGTTCAAGGCCACGGTCAGGCGCCACAACCACCGAAAATTGTCGTACGACGCCCCCGCCCACAAAACACAGGGGTGGTTGGTGTGCGTGGATCGATAGGGTGTTTTAAATCCTTTTTTATTGAGGGCCGTGCAGAGGATCTGCACGCTTTCCAAGATCATTTTGACGACGTGTTGGTCGCAATGGTCCCGGGCGCACCGGTCGATGTCCCGGTCCAACACGAAAATGTTCAAGGGGATTCAGCGCGC
>DAOQNO010000115.1:0-5384 GCA_035332125.1 Elusimicrobiota bacterium
AGGCCGCCGCCAGCCGACGGTCCGGGGACCCGGGATTTTTGGAACCGTCGATTACCCCGAGCACGACCTCCGCCCGGGCCAGGGCCCGCCGCGCCCGGGCCACACCGGCCCGTTCCGCCGCCCCGGCGGCCCGGCGAAGGCCGGCCGTGTCGGTCAACGTCACGGGCACGTCGTTCAAAAAAAATTGTTCTTCCAGCGTGTCCCGGGTCGTGCCCGGCCGGGCCGCCACGATGGCCCGGTCGTCGCCCAGGAGGGCGTTGAAGAGCGACGATTTTCCGGCGTTCGGCCGGCCGGCCAGGGCGACGCGAAGGCCCTTTCGAAGCCATCGACCGTCCCGGGCGGTGGCCAGCAGGCCGTCCAGGGCCTCCCGGAGATATTTTAAGTGTTTTTGGAATTGGTCCATCGAGAGGGGCGGCACTTCGTCGTCCACGAAATCCAACCCCGCTTCCAGCTGGGCCAAAAGATCCACCAGCCCTTGGCGAAGCGCCGCCAACCGGCGGGTCAGGCCCCCGCGCAATTGCGCCAAACCGGCCCGGCGCACGGTGTCCGATCGGGCCGCGATCAATTCGGCCACGGCCTCGGCCTGGGTCAGATCCATTTTTCCGTTTTCGTAGGCCCGACGGGTGAATTCGCCGGGACCGGCCAACCGGGCTCCGCGCGCGAGGCAGAGTTCCAGCACGCGGGTGAGCAGGAGGTGTCCCCCGTGGCAGGACAATTCCACGACGTCCTCGCCGGTGTAGGAGCGCGGGGCGCGGAAGACGGCGGCGACGGCGTCGTCCATCGTTTCCGTCCCGTCGTGGACGATGCCGTGGTGCAAGGTGTGGGAGGGGACGTCGAGGAGGGGCGCCGCGGCGTGGAACAGGGCGTTGGCCACGGCCAAGGCCCGGGGACCGGACAGGCGCACAACGCCCAGGCCGCCTTCGCCGGGCGGGGTGGCGAGGGCCACGATGGTGTCGGTTTCGCGGGGTTCCATGGGAGGGCCCGCCCGAGGGAAAAAATCCTTAGGCGTTGGGCGCGGGGGCGGCCCCGGCGGCGCGGGGCTTCACGACCACTTTTCGGGTCGGGCCTTCCCCTTCGGACGCCGTCTCCACGTCGGGATGGTTGGCCAGGGTTTGATGCACGAGCCGTCGCTGGGCCGGCGGCATGGGATCCAAACGAAAAGGTTGTTGGGTGCGTCGAACCTGAAAGGCGGCGAAAAGGGCTTTGTCCACCACGCTTTGCTCGTCCGCGGAGGCGAACCCCTCCAGGCGGAGGGCGACCCAGGGTTTTTCCCGGTCGCCGCCGGAAGACACGAGGTTGAAGAGGTATTCGAGCGCTTCCAGGCCCCGGCCGTTTTTCCCGGCCAACCGTTCGCCCCGGGTGGATTTGAGGAGGACCGGGAGACGGTGGTTTTGCTCCGCGCCGAACTCCCAGGCAAGATCCTCGATGCCGAGGGATTCCTTCCACTGGTTCAAGAGGGTTTCGGGGGGGATGAAGGGCCGCAAAATCTCCGGCCGCGGGGCCCGTTGTTCCCGGGGCGCCCGGGTTTCCGACCGGCGGGGCGGTTCGGGCGCCGGCCGGTTTTTTCGTTCCGACGATCGGTTCCCGCGGTCGTCGCCGCGCGGCCCCTTGGGGGTGGAACGGCGTTCCTCCGCCGGCCGTCGGTCGTTGGCCCCGCGGCCGTCCCGCTCCCGGCGGTCCTCGCGGCCCCGGGGGGCCGGGCGGTCCTCGTTCTTGCCGCCCGGGCCGTTGCGCCGATCCCGGCGGCCGTTTTTGCCGCCGGATTTTTCAAAGGTCTCTTCGCGGTCGTCGCGGTCGTGCCGGCCCCGCCGGGGCCCCCGATCGTCGCGGCCGTGCTCAAACCGATCGTCGTCGGGCCCGTGGTCGCGGTAGGCGTCCAATCGGGCGGAGCGTTTTTCCACGATCCGCACCCGCACCCGTCGGTAACCAAACAAACTCAGCAAGCCGCTGGAGCGGTCCTGCACCACGTGAACGTTGACGTCGTCCCGTTTCAGCCCCAGGACGGCGAGCCCGCGCTCCACCGCGCGTTCGGCGGTTCGCGCTTCCCCGGTCCATTCCCGCATTTCTTTCATCGGGCGGCCTCGGGTTGGGCGTGAAGACGGAGGAGCACCATCTGGACGGCGACGCTGATCACGCTGCTGGTCAGCCAGTAAACCACAAGCCCGGCGGGCATCTTCAGGAAAAAGAAGGTGAACATGACGGGCATGATGTACATGATTTGCCGTTGATTGGGGTCGAGGGCCGCGGCGGACATTTTTTGTTGAAGGAACATGCCCCCGCCCATGAGCACCGGCAGCACGTAGTAGGGGTCGTGGACAGACAAATCCTTCACCCAACCGATCCAGGGGGCGTGCCGCAATTCGTAGGTGCTGCGCAGGGTCGAAAACAACGCCCAAAAGATGGGGAGTTGAATGAGGACCGGCAGGCACCCTTCCATGCCCATAAACCGAAGGCCGTGCCGTTGGTAGAGGGCCAGCATTTCCACGTTCAGGCGCTGGGGATCGCTTTTGTAGAGCTCCTGAAGGCGTTTGAGCTGGGGCTGGATGGTCTTCATTTTTTGGCTGTGACGGAAGCTGGTGACCGTCAGGGGCAGCACCAGCAATTGGATGATCAACGTCAACAAAATGATGGCCCAGCCGTAGTTGCGGGTGGCCCGGTGGAAGACCAGAAGGGATTTATGAATGACATGACCCACCGGAGCGAAAAAGCCGAAATCCACGGACCGTTCCAGGTCGAGCCCCAGTTTCTTCAGGTCCTCGTACCCCTTGGGGCCCAGATAAAACGTGAGGTTTTCCGTCACGGATTGCTTGGGCTCCAGGACGAGCGGGACGGGGCGATGAACGGAATAGAACGATTCGTCCTTGTCCACCCGTAGCGTGATCGGGGCCGCGGGCTCGTTCAGGAACGCCGCCAGAAAATAGTGACCGTCGACGGCCCACCATTTGTAGGCGCCGCTTTGCGTGGAGGCCTTCTTGTAATGGAGCAGACGGGGCGGTTCCCAGGCGATGGCCCGCTGGGTCCCCGCGGTGGCGCGGCTTTTTTGGGCCGCCTCGTCCTGGGCTTCCACGCCCGGCCCCCAGCCGACTTCGTGGTCGGCGTTCACGGCCGTTTTCCCGAAGTTGGAAACGGTGAGGGCGACCCGTTGCAAATGGCCCGTCGGATCGATGGTGAAGGTTTTTTCAACGGTCAGGCCGTCCGCCCGTTTGGCCCGGCCCACGACGGCGTTGTCCCGCCGCCGAAGGTCGAATTCCAGCTCCGGGAAGGTGGCCAGGGGTTGGGACGCGCCCGGCCGCGGGGGCACCAGGGCGACCCATTGGCCCTTCTCCAGAATTTCCCACTGGGCCACGGCGGCCCCGAAATGGTTGAAGGTGATCCGGTTTTCGCCGAAATCGAAAGCAATGTCCCGTTCGCGTGCGGGCCCCCGGGGAGCGGCCGGGGCGTCGGCCGTCCCGTTGGCCGACGGGACCGTCGCCGCCGCGGGGACCGCGGCCGTTTCGGCGGCCTGACGTCGGGGCTTCAGGACGAACACTTCCCAGAAGACCAGAATCGACATGGACAAAACGAAAGCCAACACGTAGTTTTTTTTCATTGGGGGAGGGGGGGGACCAAATCGACGCCGCGGCCACCCAGGGGGTGGCACCGGGCGAGACGTCCCAGGGTCAGGGCCAGTCCGCGCGCCGCGCCGTGCCGTTCCAACGCCTCGAGGGCGTAGTGGGAACAGGTGGGCAAAAACCGGCAGCGGGGCTTCCAGAGAAAGCCCGCGGCCTGGTAGGCGCGGATCAAAAACTGCAGAAACGATTTCATTTGTCTCCGTGCGCGGACCGTTCCATCAGCGACAGAAAGTCCGAGCGCAAATCGTCGTGGGGAGGGGGAAAAGCGGGGCCGCCCGTTTTCGGGGTGACCACCAGGTCCCAGCCCCGGGGCCAGCGGTTTTTCTCCGTTCGAAATATATCCCGCACGCGGCGTTTAAAGCGGTTGCGTTGGACGGCCCCGCCGTGGCGGCGGCCGACCACGACGCCGAGGCGCGTGGCGCGGGCCGGGGTTTCCTCCCGGCGGTAGGCCCACAGCACGAGGCGACGGCCCACGCGGCGGCGACCCTTCCGCCGGGCGCGGTCAAAATCCCGGGAACGGGTGAGACGCTCGTGGCGCCGGAAGGAAAAATTCACGCGAACGTCCGATTTTCAAACAGCGGGGGGCGCCGACGATCGGCGGTCCGACGGGGGAAAACCGGGCGGGGGGTTACTTCGTGAGTTTCCAGCGGCCCTTTTGGCGACGGCGTTTGATGACGCGCCGTCCCCCGGGCGTGGCCATCCGCGCGCGAAAGCCGATGGTTTTGGCGCGCCGACGCTTGTGGGGTTGATAAGTTCTCTTAGGCATGGGAGGCATTTTAGCTTGACGGAGGCCGGGTGTCAATTGACGCGGCGCTGCTCCGCGAGTAAACTGTGGCCCATGCCCCCCCCCACCCCAACGCGGAAATCGCGCACCATCGCGGAAATCACCCCCGACCGTTGCACCGGGTGCGAGGCCTGCATGGCCGTCATGCCCCACGACGACTGCATCGGGAAGGCTTCGGACGATCCGACGCTTCCGACGACCCTGATCGTCTGCGAAGTCAACGTCGATCGTTGCACCGGTTGCACCCTCTGCATGAAGATTTGCCCCTGGGACGCCATCGCCATGGTGCCCCGTCCCGGGTACGAAGCCCCGAAACCCGCCTCCTGATTTCCTCGGACGGCGGAGTTTCGGCGACACCTTCGTCCCATCGCCGTCGTCCAACACAAGCGGGGGCGGTTCGCGATAACCTCTCCCCCCATCTTCAATTCCGAAAGGCAACTCTCATGGTTCGATGGCGACGGGTCCTCTTTTTTCTCCTCGCGGGGTCGGTCGCTTCCGTGCGCGCCCACGAGGTGGGGTACCGGGTCCTGCGGGTTCCCGTCGGCGGTAAATCCATCGCCGTGGCCGTTTGGTACCCCACCGAGGCGTCGTCGCGGCCGATCGTTTACGGCACCGCCCGCGTGGCGGGCCGCGCGGCCGCCGACGCCCCGTTGAAACCGGGCCGCTGGCCCCTGGTTCTCTTTGCCCACGGCTATTCCGGAAGCGGGACCGGCTCGGCGGCCATCGCCGAAGGCGTGGCCCGGGCGGGGTACGTGTGGGCCGCCCCGGATTTTAGCGACGTTGTGTCCGAGGTCCGCATCGACGGGCCGGTCACGGGGAACCTTCGGGACGCGCTTCGGAATTTAAAGGACAAACCGCCCTCCATGGAAAACCACGGTTATCGCGTGGAAGAGGCCCGGGCCGTCTTGCGGGTGTTGCGGGACGATCCGAAATGGTCCATCGACCCCGAACGGATCGCCCTGGCGGGGCATTCCCTCGGCGGGTGGACC
>DAOQNO010000116.1:0-5342 GCA_035332125.1 Elusimicrobiota bacterium
GCCGTCCCCGGTGTCGGGAGGGCCGACGACGACGCCCGGCCTTCCACCGCCCCGGTGTATATCGACGTCCGCACGCCGGAGGAATTCGCGGCCGGTCACATCCAGGGCGCCCGGCTCTTGCCCTACCAAACCATCGAAAAAACCATCGGCCTCGCCGTGCCGGACAAGGAGACCCCCCTGGTCCTCTATTGCGCCGTCGGCGGCCGGTCCGGCATCGCCCTTAAAAAGCTAAAAAAAATGGGGTACCGAAACGCCGTGAACGGCGGCGGCTACGAGGACATCAAAAGACGATTGTCGACCCAAGGAAAGGCGCCTTAAATGCAAACGTGGATCTTCGTGTTGATCGGTTTGGCCGCGGGATTGGTTTCGGGTTTTTTCGGATTGGGCGGGGGAACGATCATCGTGCCGGCCCTGACGTATTTCGCGGGGTTCTCCCAACACCGGGCCGTGGGAACGAGCCTCGCGGTTCTTCTCCTGCCGGCGGGATTGGGCGCGGTGATGGAGTTTCATCGCCAGGGCAACGTGGACCTTCGGGCGGCGGGCCTCATGGCCGTGGCCCTTTTCGCCTCGGCCTGGATCAGCGGCCGTTGGGCCAACCGGGTGGCCCCCGCGCCGCTCAAGTTGGCTTTCGGGATCTTCCTCGTATTGGTGGGGGCGCGGATCGTCTTTTCCACCGCGGGGAAATTTCGTTAAAGGGCCCCCGGATCCCATGACCTCGACCGCCGTTCGCCCATCGATCCGGATTCCCTGGGCCGGTATGGAAAGGACCCTTCGATGATCCGCCGTTTGGACGCGCCCGCCGTCGTTGCCGCCGCCGGCAACAAGCCCAAAAAAATCGAGGAGTTTATCGGCCGCGTCAATTCGGGCCATTCCAGCGTTAGCATCGCCCGAATGACGAGCCCGGCCGGATGGACGGAACCCGGGCAAACCCCCGAATTTGACGAATTTTCATTGGTCTTGCGCGGGACCCTTCGGGTGGAAAGCCGGGACTCCGTTTTGGAGGTGGGACCGGGGCAGTCGGTGGTGGCCCCCCGAGGCGAATGGGTCCGCTACAGCACCCCGGGACCCGAGGGCGCCGAATACATCGCCGTGTGCCTCCCCGCCTTTTCCCCCCACAGCGTGCACCGGGAGGACGCGTGAGCGAGGCCACCCCCCTCGAACGACTGCAGCGCTGGTTCGCGGCCCAATGCAACGGAACCTGGGAACACGAGTGGGGCGTGAAGATCGAGACCCTGGACAATCCGGGGTGGTTGGTGCGGATCGATTTGGCGGGAACGCCCTGGGCGGCGAAGGAATTTCCCCGGCGCAAGGAAGGCATCAACGACGCGGGGCACCCCGTGGCGGAGCGGTGGATCCACTGCTTCACCCAGGACCAACTTTTCCTCGGGGCCTGCGACGCCCATCAACTGGGCCGAGTGATAGAGCTGTTCCTGGCCTGGGTGGACGACGCCCCGCCGACCGCCTAGCGGGGCGCGTAGCGGAGGTTGGGCTCCCGAGCGGCTTTGACCTCGTCCAAGCGGCGGACGGGGGTCGTGTGGGGCGCGTTTTTGACGAGGTCCGGCTGGGCTTTGGATTCTTCGATGATTTTTTCCATGGTCGCGCAAAAAGCGTCCAGAGTTTCCTTGGACTCGTTTTCGGTGGGCTCGATCATCATGGCTTCCGGAACGATGAGCGGGAAATAGATGGTCGGCGCGTAAAAACCGTAGTCCAGCAGCCGCTTGGCCACGTCCAAGGTTTTCACCCCGGGACCGTAGGCCCCTTCGCCGGACACCACCACCTCGTGCAGACAGGGATTCTTCGGCATTTTCGGAAACAACGGCGTCAGCCGGGCCCGCACGTAGTTGGCCGCCAGAATCGCGTTTTCGCTGATTTCCAGCAACCCCTCCGCGCCCTGCAGGCGCATGTAGCAATAGGCCCGAATCAAGACCCCAATGTTCCCTTGGAACCCGTGCACCCGGCCGATGGTCTTGGCCCGGTCGAATTTCCGTCGAAAAACGCCGGCGTCCTTGGCCACCCGGGGCACGGGCAGGAAAGGCTCCAATTCTTTTTTGACCCCCACGGGTCCCGCGCCGGGACCGCCGCCGCCGTGGGGCGTCGAAAAGGTTTTGTGCAGGTTCAGGTGCAGAATGTCCACCCCGATGTCCCCCGGCCGCAACAACCCCACCAGGGCGTTCATGTTGGCCCCGTCCATGTAGAGCAGGGCGCCGGCCTTGTGGACCAGCGCGGCGATTTCCTGGATCCGCGGCTCGAACATGCCCAGGGTGCTGGGGATCGTCATCATCACCAGGCCCACTTGGTCCGTGAGTTTCGCCTTCAAATCCCCCAGGTCCACCTGGCCGTCGGCGGCGGACTTGATCGTCACCGCCGTAAGGCCGGCCACCGCCACGCTGGCGGGATTGGTGCCGTGGGCGGAATCGGGAATGAGCACCAAGGGACGGTTCTGCCCCCGGGATTCGTGGTAGGCCCGGGCCACCAGAATGCCGGTCAACTCGCCCTGGGCGCCGGCGGAGGGCTGAAGGGTGAAAGCGTCCATGCCGCAAATCCGGCACAGCCACCGCTCGAGCTCGAAGAGGATTTCCAGGATGCCCTGGCTCAGGGTGTGGGGCCGCAGGGGGTGCAGGGCGGAGAAGTCCGGCAGCATGGCCACCCGGTCGTTGACCTTGGGGTTGTGCTTCATGGTGCAGGACCCCAGGGGATAAAAATTCGTGTCGATGCTGAAATTCAACTGGGAGAGCCGCGTGAAATGGCGCACCACCTGGGGCTCCGAGAGTTCCGGCCAGGCCGCGGGCTTTTTCCGTCGAAGTTTATCGGGCAGGGCCGAGGGGGCGGTTCGGGGCACGTCCAGGCCCGGCAGAGGAACGCCCTTTCGACCGGGAACGCTCTTTTCAAAAATCAGGGTTTCCACGATTCCGGGAACGGCGGGGAGTTGGGTCAACGGCATGCGGCCTCCAGAAGCCCGGCGAATTCGTCGATGTCCGCCTTGGTTTTGATTTCCGTGACGCAAACGACCAGTTGGTCGGCCCGGTCCTTGAAATAGGGGCCCAGGGGAAGCCCGGCCAGCACGCGCTTCTCCGCCAGTCGGTCGGCGATTTTTTCCGGCGACACGGGACAGCGGACCGTGAACTCGTTGAAGAAGGGCTGTTGGAACACCGGCGCGAAGCCGCGCTTTTGAAGTTCCCCGGCGGCGTAGTGGGCTTTATGGAAATTCAAATCCGCCAGCTCCCGCAAACCCTCCTTGCCCAAAAGCGACATATGAATCGTGCTCGCCAAGGCGCAGAGGGCCTGGTTCGTGCAAATGTTCGAGGTGGCCTTTTCCCGGCGGATGTGTTGCTCCCGGGCCTGGAGGGTCAGGACAAAAGCCCGCTTGCCGTCCCGATCCACCGTCTGGCCCACGATGCGGCTGGGCATTTTGCGGATCAATTCGGTTTTGCAGGCGAAGAGCCCCACGTAGGGGCCCCCGTAGCCCAAGGGCAGGCCCAGGGGCTGTCCCTCGGCCACGGCGATGTCGGCGCCGTATTCGCCCGGAGGCGAAATCATTCCGAGCGCCACGGGGTAGCTGGAGGCGATGACGAGACCCCCCGCGGCGTGGACCGCGGCGGCGACCTCGTGGATGTTCGTTTCGAGACAGCCGAAAAAGTTGGGGTTTTGAATCAACAGGGCCGCGGTGTCCCCGCCCAGGTTTTTCTTCAACGTCTCCAGGGACAACACGCCATCGGGGCAGGGCAGAACGACGATCCGCGCACCGCTGTGGGCCAGGTAGGTTTCAATCACCTGCCGCGTTTGGGGGTGGACTGTTTCGGGGATCAGAATGACGGGCCGTTCCGTGTGTTTGGCGGCCAAAAGACAAGCCTCGGCGGCGGCGCTGGCCCCGTCGTACATCGAAGCGTTGGCCACGTCCATGGCGAAGAGTTCGCCGATCAGCGACTGGAATTCGTAGATCGATTGAAGCGTGCCTTGGCTGGCCTCGGCCTGGTACGGCGTGTAGGCCGTGGCGAATTCTCCCCGAAGGGCCAGGGCCCAGACGGACGTCGGAATGAAATGTTCGTAGGCGCCCGCCCCGAGGTAGGACTGGGCCAGGTGGTCCTTTTGGGCCAAACCTTCCATGTGGCGAAGGAGTTCCATCTCGGACAGGGAGGACGGCAGCCCCAGGTTCGGCCGCAAAAGGGACGGCGGCAACCCCGCCAGGAGGTCGTCGAATTTCGAAACCCCGATGGTCCGGAGCATTTCTTTCTTTTGTTCTTCGGTGTGGGGGACGAACATAAAGGGCTATCCTTGAACGACGTTATTCAAATCAGCGAAAATCAGCGAAGGTCCGCCCGGAACGAATCGTGAAGGGGCTTTGTTTTCCCCGATCCGAAATGACGGTTCTTGTCGTTGACGTATACCCGACCCACGTCGGTCCGATGGGCTTCGAGCCACGGCCAAACAGATTCCCCGCTCAAAGGCGGCCGCCGGGACACCAACAATTCCTGCTCCAACCCCAACAATTCCTCCGCGGTCAGGATTGTGTCCCGCAGGCATTTTCCCAAAGGCGCCAGACAAGCCAACGCCAGGCCGTTGGGCACCGGAAGGAAAAAGCGTCGAACGTTGAGCAGCGCGGCCAACCGCCGAACGAAATACGCGAACGAAAACGTTTCGGGCCCCGCGGCGTCCACGACCGACCCGTCCGGTCCGTCGATATTATCGCAGATAATACGGGCCGTTTCCCGCAGCGTCACCGGCTGTAAGCGGCATCGACCGCCTTGCGGCAGGGCAAAAACGGGGAACCGTCGAAGCAGCCACCCGATGTTGTTGGTGAGCACGTCGCCGGGCCCCACCACCAGCGTCGGCCGGACAATCGCGTGCGGAACGCCGTTTTGCCGCAGCTTCCATTCGACGTCGGCCTTTCCCCGGTAATACCCCAGGTCCGATCCACGGTCCGGGTTGCTGACGCTCACGTGAACGATTCGACCGACGCCCGCGTCCCGGGCCGCCTCAAAAAGCCGTTCGGAATTCACAATCGCCGTTTGGAAGGTCTGTCCCGCGTGCGGAAAACGGATCCAATACGTATTGATAAAAACGTCCACGCCCTTCATGGCGCCGACCAAAAATTCTTTTTCAAACCGGAGGGGTTGGGTCGGGACGGTTTCCGCGAGACCGGTCGGAACGGCCCGGTTGGTCAGAGTCCGGACGCGATGGCCCCGGCGCATCAATTCCTCGGCCACCGCCGCTCCGATATAACTAAAGGCCCCCGTAACGAGAACGGTTTTGGCCATGGGGGACCCCCGGGGGTCAGTGCGCCGCGGTTTTGATGAATTCCTGATACTGGGCGTGGGTCATGAGGCCGTCGCGCTCGGCCGGGT
>DAOQNO010000117.1:0-5279 GCA_035332125.1 Elusimicrobiota bacterium
ATTCCTGATACTGGGCGTGGGTCATGAGGCCGTCGCGCTCGGCCGGGTTCGACATGGCGATTTTATACAGCCAGCCGCCTTCGTAGGGCGCTTGGTTGACCAACGCGGGGTTTTTGACCACGGCGTCGTTCACCGCGCTCACGGAACCGGCCACCGGGGCGTAAATGTCAAAAGCGGCTTTGACCGATTCCACGATGGCGCAGGATTCCTTGGCCTTGACGGCGCGGCCCGCCTTGGGCAGCTCCACGAACACCACGTCGGTAATTTCGTGCTGGGCGTGGTCGGAAATGCCCACGGTGCCGTCGGGGGCGATCCATTCGTGGCTTTGGGTGAAACGCAGTTGAAGGGGGTCCATACGTTCTCCTAACTTTTTTTATAAAAAGGCGGAACGACGACGTCCGCGGGGATGTCCCGCTCGTGGATCCGAACGGCGGCTCGGACGGCGCCGGCGGGGAACCGCTCGGCTTCGACGTACCCCACCGCGATGCCGATGTTCAGGGACGGGGAAAAGGTGCCGCTCGTCACCTCGCCCACGGCCTTCCCGTCCAACACGATGGGGCAACCGTGGCGGGGCACGCCCCGTTCGGTCAGGCGCAATCCGACGAATTTCCGGTGGGATCCCTTGGTTTTCTCGTTGAACAGGGAATCCCGTCCGATGAAATCGCCTTTGCCGAATTTGACCGCCCAGCCGAGACCGGCTTCCAGGGCGGAGTGGTGCTCGTCCAGATCGTTCCCGTAAAGTCGGTAGCCCATCTCCAAACGCAGAGTGTCCCGGGCTCCCAGGCCGCAGGGAATCAACCCGTAGTCGGAGCCGCGCTTGAGGAGCGACGGGTAAAATTGAAGCAGGTGCCCCGCCGGAGAAAAAATCTCAAAGCCGTCCTCGCCCGTGTACCCCGTCCGGGCCACCACCAGTTCGTTGCCCTCGATGGTCAGCTCGGCCACGCCGTTTTTGGGAAGGGCCAGGGCGTCGGCGGAAAAATGACCCATGATTTTGGCCGCGGAGGGCCCCTGAAGCGCCAGGGCGGCGGCCTGGGGCTGATCGATCAGCATCGCGTCCCCGGACAGATTTTCCTTCATCCATTTGATGTCCACCGCGGCCCGGGAGGCGTTCACGATCACCAGGAAGCGGTCCGTCTCCAGGCAATAAATATAGAGGTCATCGATGACGCCGCCGTCGGGTTTGCAGAGCAAGGCGTACACGCCCCGGCCCGGAGGCAAGGCGCCGACGTCGTTGGTGACCAATTTTTGAAGGAACGCCCGGGCGGCGGGCCCAGCGACCCAGACCTGGCCCATGTGGGAGATGTCAAAAACGCCGGCCCGTTCCCGCACGGCCTTGTGCTCGGCCATGACGGTGGAAAATTGGACGGGCATTTCCCAGCCGGCGAAGGGGACCAGTTTGCCCCCCGCCGCCACGTGGTGGGCGTAAAAAGGGGTGCGTTGGAGCGGGGCGCCGGTCATCGGGCCCCCTCCACCGGGCCGCCGGCATCCACCCAGGCGGACCAGCCGCCCGCCAGCGAAAGGACGTTTTGGTAGCCCATTCTTTGAAGGCTGTCGGCCGCCAGGGCCGAACGGAACCCGCCGCCGCAATAAAGCACCAGGGGGGTATTGAAATCCGGAACGGCTTTTTCCACGTCGCGCTCCAGCACGCCCCGGGCCATGTGCTCGGCCCCGGCCGCGTGGCCCTGGGCCCATTCGCGGTCTTCCCGAACGTCGATGAAACGGAACGGCTCCCGCCGGGCCAACCGCGACCGCACCTCGGCCACGCCGATTTCCCGAACGCGGGATTTGGCGTCATCGACCAGCTTTAAAAATCCGGGGGAATGCTGTTTCATGAATTCACCATGTCGTCCGCGTGGTAGGAACTGCGCACCAGGGGACCGACCATCGCTTTCTCAAACAACGGCGCCGCCCGCCGCCGCAATTCTTCAAACTCGGGGAGCGTATAAAACCGGTCCACGGGGTGGTGGTCGGAACTGGGCGGAAGATACTGCCCCACCGTGAGCGACCGAACGCCGGCGCCGCTCAAATCCCGGAACGCTTCGTCCAGTTCCTTGGAGGTTTCCCCCAGACCGACCATCAATCCGGATTTCACGTGAAGACCCGCGCCCGCGGCGGCGGCCAGCACCGACAACGTGCGGTCGTAGGTCGCCCGGGCGCGCACCCGGGGGGTGAGCCGCCGGACGGTTTCCAAATTGTGGTTGAAGACGTCCGGGCGGGATCGGAACACCCGTTCTAGCAAATCGACGCGCCCCTGGAAATCGGGCACCAGGACCTCGACCGTGACGGCGGGCAGGTCCCGGCGGAGGGCCTCCACGCAGGCGACGAAGTGGCCGGCGCCCTGATCGTCCAAATCGTCCCGGGCCGGGGAGGTGATCACGACGTGGCGGAGGGCCAATCGTCGGGCGGCTTCCACCAGCTTGGCCGGTTCCCGGGAATCCACGGCCCCGGGCCGTCCCGTGGTCTCCGCGCAAAAGGCGCACCGGCGGGTGCAAACGGCCCCCAAAATTTGAAACGTCAGCGTGCCCCGGGCCCAGCATTCCGTTCGGTTGGGGCAACGGGCCTCTTCGCAAACCGTCGGCAGTTCGCTCGCCCGCAAAGCCGCCTGCAGTCGTTCGTAAATTTCGCCCGAGGGAACGGTCCGCTTCAAATGCGGCGGCAAACGCGGGCGGAAAAGCATGGGGACCGTCATCGGGACAGAGCCTCCCGGATCCCCTCCGACAAGGTGGGGTGGGCGTAAATCACGTCCCGCAATCGGGGCACGGTCATCTCGGCGGCCAGGGCCACGGCGAACACGTGGATGATTTCCGTCGCGTGGGGACCGACGATCTGGGCGCCCAGGATCCTCCCGCCGGCCTTTTCCGAAACAATCTGGAGGAACCCGTCGCCCTCGTTGGCGGCCAGGGCCTTGGGCGAACCTTTGAAGAAAAATCGCTGGGCCTTGGTTTCCACCCCCCGGGCCTGGGCCGTGTGGGTCCAGTCCCCCACGCTGGCGACCTCCGGCCAGGTGTACAGGCACCGGGGCACCCGTTCGTTGCGGTAGGGCCGGGATTCTCCGAAGGCGTGGTCCACGGCGATTTCGCCCTGGGCCGCGGCCGCGTGGGCCAGGAGCGACAACCCGTTCAGGTCGCCCACCGCGTAGACGGCGGGGTGGGAGGTTTTTAAAAAAGCGTCGACCACCGGCCGGTCTCTTTCCACCCGCACGCCGGCCGCCTCGAGGCCCAATCCCGCGACGGAGGGTTTCCGGCCCACGCAAACCAACAGTTCTTCGACGGACACCGTCCCGCCGTCCTCCAACGTCAGAACCCAACCCACACCGCTCCGCTGGGCGGAGCGAACCGTCGTTCCCGTCCGGACGTCGATCCCCCGGGAAGCGAAGGCCGTTTGAAGGACGCGCACCACCGCCGGGTCCTCGCCCGGCAGGAGCCCCTCCGTTTTTTCAATGATCGTCACGGCCACGCCCAATTCGCGGAAAAGGCAGGCGAATTCGCATCCCACGGCGCCCCCGCCCACCACCGCGATGGAGGCGGGAACGCGGTCCAGGGACAGCGCCCGGTCGGAATCCAAAAACGTTCCGGCCAACGCGTCAAAGGGCGGCGGGAAAAAGGGCGCGGACCCCGTGGCGACCACGGCCGCGTCAAAGGGGAGGCGTTCGGTGCCCCCGGTTGTTTTCACGGCCACGGTGGCGGGGTCGGCGAACGACGCCGCGCCCTCCACCACCCGCACGCCCAGCCGCTGGTAATTCTGCGTCAGGGAGGCGCGCAGGGCCGAGACCAATTCGTCTTTCTTTTTTTGAAGGTCCGTCCACCGCACGCGAACCCCGGCGCCTCCCGACGTGGTGGCCCCCGCGGCGGACACGGCGTGGGACAAACGCCCGGCTTCCAACAGGGCTTTGGACGGGACGCATCCCCAATTGAGGCAGACGCCGCCCAAGCGGTTTTTCTCCACCAGAGTGACCCGGGCGCCCCGGGCGGCGGCGCGTTTCGCCGCGGCCTCGCCGCCGGGTCCCCCGCCGATGATCACGATTGATTTCGCCATAAATCAGGGTTGCTCCACGTAGACGCCGTCCGCCTCCGAAAAAGCGAACCGCCGCGTTCGTCGAACGGGCCTTACGGTTTGCCGGTCCTCCGTCCAATCGGATTCGGTGCCCGTGGTGATCACCACCAGCTCGTTCCACCCCGCCCCCGCCGCCGCCGACCAACGGAGCTCGGAACCAAAGGCCCACCGAAGGGGCGGGCGGTAGCCCACCTGCTTTTCAAAGCGGTCCTGCTCTTTGACGGTGTCCACGCACTCCTGGCCCGCGCACCCGTCTTCGGAAACGACGACGGGGGGAAGGATTTCCGCCAACCGATCGTCGCGCGTTCCCCACAAGGACAGGACACCGGCGGCGACGCCTTGATGCATTCCTTCCATCCGGAGCAGAAATCCGATCCGGCGCTCCCCGAGGGGGACCGTCGACACCTCGCCCCGAAAATCGCCGAAAGCCCCGAACTCGGCGATGGTGGGGCTGACGTTCACGGGCGCCCAACGCCCCTCCCGTTTTTCCAGGACGCCGCCGCCGAGCAAGGCGCCGTCCACGTGAGCGTCGTGGCCCGCGCAAAGGGTTTTGGTGAGAAAGAGGGCGCGTACTTTTCCCTCGGCGGACCAGGCGGCGACGTCCAGCAAATAGGCCCGGCATTCGGCCTCTTCGCCGCCGTCCATGGGAATTCGGAGCCGCGCGGCGCCTTCCTCCGCGTCATAGCGGCCCCCCAGAAGCCTCAAAACGGCTTCGGCGTTGAGCGTCGCCCCCAAGGCCTTGGGCGGATCGGCCGCCGCGACCGGGGCCGCGCCGATCCCGATCAAAAAGAACGTCCCGCCCAACCGAAAGAGGCGCACGCGCGGAACCCGGCGCGTTATTCGACCGTGACGGATTTGGCCAGGTTGCGGGGCTGGTCCACGTCGCACCCGCGCAGAACGGCGATGTGGTAGGCGAGGAGTTGAAGGGGCACGACGTTCACCATGGGGCTCAAGTAATCCGGCACGTCCGGCATCGAGATCACGTCGGGGGTCAGCGCCGCCACCCGGGCGTCGCCCCGGGCCGCGAGGGCGATCACTTTTCCGCCCCGGGCGGCCACTTCCTCCAGGTTGGACATCATCTTGTCGTACACCGGCGACGGCGTCGCGATGGCCACCACCGGCATGTCTTCGTCGATCAAGGCGATGGGCCCGTGCTTGAGTTCGCCCGACGGATACCCTTCGGCGTGGATGTAGGAAATTTCCTTCAGCTTGAGCGCCCCCTCGAG
>DAOQNO010000118.1:0-5254 GCA_035332125.1 Elusimicrobiota bacterium
CCGGCTTTCCAAATAGCGCAGTTGCTCCGCCGTCCGGATCGGCCCATCCCCGGACGGCGGAGCAACTGCGCTATTTGGAAAGCCGGCTCCACCGGGGGAACTTTCCGGCCCGGTGGAACGTCCATATTGTCCAGGCCCCCCGGCGGAGAGCCGCCGCCGAAACCGTTCTTCGAAGCTTGTTGGCGTCGGCCCGGGGCCTCTCGAAAGCCCGCCCATCCCCCCGCTGGGTTCTCACGGGCGGAGAAACGGCTTTGAGATTGGTAAAATACTGGGGGCAAAACCGGTGGCGGATCATCGGAAAAATCGCCCCCGGGGTTCCCCTCTGTCGTTCCGAGGCGGGGGCCACGCGGGAGATGGTCCTGAAACCCGGCGGTTTTGGATCAACGGACGTTTTGTGGAAATCCTTGAACGGAGCGACGGCATGACCGATTTGACGGTGGATTCCGCGGCCTCGACCCGCCGGTCCCGGGGGGCGGCGCTGTTCGCCCTGACGGCCGTGGCGGCTTTGGCGCCGACCGCCTATAGGGTTGGACGCGATGTGGCCGCCCTGGACCGGCTCCGGGGAACCACGCCCCACCTTCTCGCGGCCGCGGCTCCCGAGTGGCGCGCGCCGTCGCCGACTGTTCTCCGGGCGCCCGAGGACGGTCTTCGGTCCGTGTCTTTCCGCCTTTTGGCCCCGGCGGCGCAATCCGTTTGGGTCGGCGGTTCCTTCAACGATTTTAACGCCGCCGATCATCCCCTCACGCGCACGTCGGAGGGAGTCTGGGAGACCACCGTCCGTCTCGCCCCGGGCCGTTACGAATACAAATTTAAAGTCGACGGCCGGTGGGAACTGGATCCCGCCAACCCCGAGCGCACCCCGGCGCCCCGGGAATGTTCACTGCTGGAGATCGGTTCGTGAACCGGGTCGGCGTCCCTTGGGTCGCGGCCTTCCTATTGGCCGCCGGGTGTTTGGGCCCCCTGCCTCCCCGGGGACGGGTGCGCCCCGTCGGCGGGCCGACCGCCGAACCGAACGTCGTGACGCCGCCGGCGCTTCCGCCCGCTTCGGGCGAAACGACTCCCTTTCCCTCCACGGTCCCCGCCGAAGGATTTCCTCCGATGGAAATTCCCCCGGCGACCGGGCCCGCGGTGGGCCTCTTGCCCGTGTTCTGGACGCCGGCCCCCAAATCCGACCCCTTGGCGGCCGCTCGGTATATGGCGGCGCGTCCCGGCCTTCGGGCAACGGCCCTCTTTCCCGATTCGTATTTCACCGATGATGCCAACGGACGACAGGTCCGGGCCTTGTTTTTGTCGCTCATTTCCTCCGGGGCCCTGGAGGTCGCGCTCACGCTGCCCGGTCGGCCGGTGTTGCCCCTCTTAATGGACACGGACAACGCCAAATCGTCGACCGTGCCCGTGGCCGCGCTGCCTCCCCGCTTCGCCTGGCCCCAGGACGTGACGGAGCAAATCGCCCTGGCCCGGGCGGCCCATCGCCGCCGTTGGCGTTCCGATCCGTCCGTGGTGGTCCTGCCCTGGGACGCGGTGCAGGGCCCCGAATTGGCCGAACTGTCGAAATTTAAATTGCGTTGGGGGCTGATGGCGTCCACGCCCGGCTCCCCGGTGCTGATCGAAGACGACCGGCTGTCCCTGGTCCGTCCGTCCCTGCCCCCCGCCGGCGCCGCGACCCGACGCGATTGGTGGAAACGGGGTCCCGGTCCGGGCCTGTCCGCCGGAGCGACCTGGGGTCCCGTCCAGGTGGCCACGCTGGAGGAATTGGCCGCTTGGGAATCCTGGCTGTCGACGGAGACCTTTCGGTGGGCCAAAGTGTCGGAGACCGTGCGGGAATCGGTCTCCACGTCGGTGGTTCGTTCGCCCTTGCCCGCGCCGGATTTCACGCCGTGGATCGGGGACAACGAGGAAAACCGGGCCTGGGAATTGCTGGGCATCGCCCGGCGGGCGGTGGAAGACGTGACCAACGCCGGCCAGGCGGACGTGCGGAGCCTGAATCTCGCCGTGCGGGCGGTCTACGCCGCCGAAAGCGGAACGTATCTCCACGCCTTCGGGCAGGACGCCGACGGCGCCCGGGACGCGGATTTGAAACGGGAATTTCTCGCTTCGCTCAATCAGGTGTTTCAATTGATGGGGAAGCCCGCGCCGCCCGAAATTCGAAACGGTTTTGCCCGGGGCGGGGTCCCGACCGCCGCGGAGGGCGAAGGGTCTTTCGAGCGGGAAGGGGCGACGCTCCGTTGGCGGGACCCCCTCCACGACGACCGGGGGCCCGGCAATTATTTTTATCCGACGGGGTCCCAGTACGAGACCGGGACCTGGGACCTCCGCGTTTTTGACGTGACGCCCACCACCGACGCCGTGGTCCTCGGATTTGAATTCGCGGCGCTCCCCAATCCGCTGAAGGCGCCCCTGGGATTTTCCTACCCCCTGATCGACGTCTACATCGATATCAACCATTCCCCCGGGGCCGGGGCCCAGGAATTGCTCCCCGGCCGCCCGGGCCTGGTCGAATCCCAGGACGCCTGGGAATACGCGTTGAGCATCGACGGCTGGGGCGCGCGCTTGTCCCAATTCGTCCTGGGCGGCGCGCCGCGGGCCGTGGCGACCTTGAGCGGACAAAAAACCGGGGCCGCGCGGTTCGCCGTGACGGTCCCCCGTCGTTACCTGCGGGGCGATCCCGACGGCTGGGGGTTCGCCGTGGCGGTGATGGGCCGGGCGCCGCCGGGCGGGCCCATGGCGGTGGGCTCGGATCCGGGCGCCGCCCAATTCGGCGGGGCGGACGCGGCCGACCGGCCGGCGCCTCCCTACATCGATTTGTTGACCCCGGAAGGGGTCAGCCAACGCCGCACGTTGGGGGTTTACCGTCAAGGGCAGGACCCGACGTTGCCTTTCGTTCGGGCGGAATAATTTCAAGGAGCCTTCCATGAGCTTGCCTTCCAAACACGATCGATTCCTCTTCGGGGTGTTGGCCGCGACCCTGGCCCTGGGGTTGGTGTGGATGTCCGAGCGCCAGAGCGAAGGGCGTGTTTCGTCCTTTCTGCCCGCCGCCTGGGGTCCGAAGAAAGACAAGGGGCTCCCCCTGGACCCGGTGCCCGTGGACGGGTCCGTGTTGAACCTTCAGGATTCCTTTGCCAAGGTGGCCGCCCAGGTGAAGCCCGCCGTGGTCAGCATCACCGCCACGCACATTGAAAAGGTCCAAGCCCCCCAATTTTATTTCGGCGATCCCTTCGAGGATTTCTTTCGGGAGTTCCAGGGCATGCCCCGCCGGGGGCCCGGTCCGGCCCCGGCGCCGCGTTCTTTCGAGCGGCGGCAGCAGGGGCTGGGGTCGGGCGTGATCGTCGATCCCCGCGGCTACATCCTGACCAACGAGCACGTGGTCCGGGGCGCCGATGAATTGACCGTCACGCTTCAAGTCCCCGAGGAAAGGAAATTCCCGGGCAAGGTGATCGGGGCGGACCCCCGCACGGATTTGGCGGTGGTCAAGATCGCTCCGCCCAAGGAACCGTTGACCTACGCCCCGTTGGGGGACTCGGACCGCGTCCGGGTGGGGGATTGGGCCATCGCCATCGGCAGCCCCTTCGGGTTGGAGCAAACCCTCACCGTGGGCGTGATCTCGGCGGTTCGGCAAACCCTGAACATTGAAGGGGTGAATTACACGCACCTGCTTCAAACCGACGCCGCCATCAATCGCGGAAATTCCGGCGGGCCGCTCCTCAATATTCGGGGGGAAGTGATCGGCATCAATTCGGCCATCTACGCGCCCACGGGGGTTTTCGCGGGCATCGGGTTCGCCATTCCGGTGAACCGCGTGAAGGACATCATGGAGCAATTGATCGAGAAAGGCCGCGTCGTCCGGGGGTGGATGGGCGTGGAGATTTTGTCGGTCAACGAGGTGATCGCGCGTCAATTCGGGTTGAAATCGATCGAGGGCGTGATGATCAACAACGTGCTTCCGGGGTCCCCCGCGGACAAGGCGGGTCTCAAGCGCGGCGACGTGGTGTTGTCCTTTGATGGGAAGAAGACCCCCACCCAGGAGGCGTTGGTGGAGTTGGTGGGCAAAACGCCGCCCAAAAAAACCGTCGCCATGCGTATTGTGCGGGACGGAAAAGAGCGCGATTTGACCCTGGTGACCGCCGAAATGCCGGCGGAAACGGCCGCCGCGCCGTCGGCGGGCGAAAGCCGCGGACCGGGCCCCGGGGAGCCCGCGGAATGGGAGGGGGCGCGCGTCGTCGCCGCCTCGTCCGAATGGGCCCAACGCTACGGATTCGCCGCCGGGGTGTCGGGGGTCGTCGTCCTGGAGGTGCAACCGGGCGGATTGGCCGAACGCCTGGGGTTGGAAGAGGGCGATTTGGTGGCCTCGGTGAACCGCCAAAAAACACCCGACCCGTCGGCTTTTCTCAAAGCCGCGAAGGCCGCCGATGCCAAAGAGGGCTTGCTGCTTGACGTGAATCGCCAGGGCCGGTGGGTGTATTTGAGCTTCCGGGAAGGCCAATGACTCCCGCCACCGCGCGCCTGCTTCTCGTTGAAGACGATCAAACCCTTTCCGAGATCGTTTCCACGCTTTTGAAGCAGGAGGCCTATCGGGTGACCTTGACCCGAAACGGGGAAGACGCCCTTCGGCTCGCCCGGGAGGAACGGCCCGACCTCATTCTGCTCGATGTCCTGCTTCCCAAAATGAGCGGCTTTGAAGTGTGTCAACGACTGCGCTCGGACCCGGCCACCTGCCTGATTCCCATTATTCTCGTGACGGCCCTGGGCGCCACCAAGGACAAAGTCACGGGATTCAAGCTCGGCGCCGACGAATACCTGTCCAAGCCCTTCGAATCCATGGAGCTTTTGGCCCGGGTGGAGCGGGTGTTGCAACGGAGTCGGGAGGAGCTGGCCGCCAACCCCCTCACGGGATTGCCCGGGGGCGTGGCGTTGGAACGCGAGATTCAGCGACGCCTCATGGATCAGGAAGCCTTCACCGTCGCCCGGGCGGACGTGTCGGGATTGGCGACCTTCAACCGTTTGTACGGATACGAGAAGGGCGACCACGTGGTCCGGTTGATCGGCATGATTTTGCGCAGCGCGGTGGTGGAATTGGGCAACAACAACGATCTGGTGGCCCACTTCGGCGGGGACGATTTCGGTTTCGTAAGCACGTCGGTGCGGGCGGAGGTCGTGGCGGCCCGGGCCCTGGAAAACGCGGAAACGCTTTTGCTGATGCAATACGAGGAAAAGGACCGGACGCACGACGCCGTCGGCGAGGGCGCGCCCGTAGCCG
>DAOQNO010000119.1:0-5226 GCA_035332125.1 Elusimicrobiota bacterium
GTCGGCGGCGTCCGACGCCGTCGGCGCGGCGGGGGTATCGAAGGGCCGATCCACCCGAAGACCTTCCCGATTCAACCGAAATCCGATGCCGGACATCAAGGCGTCGTCCCGGGCCCCCGTGCCGTCCACGTTGTCCCGAAGGTGGAGCCGGGGATTCCCCTCCCGTCCGATGCCGATGGGAAAGGGAAACCCGGCGTTCAGCGACGGCCCGGCGCGATAGACGTTGCCGACGAGATTCATACGAAGGCCCGCTGTTTTATCGGCCGCGTAGTTGGTGATTTCGGTGCCCACCTCGCCCCAGTCGTAGACGGCCGTTTCCACCATTTCCGCCAACACCTTCCACTTCCGGTAGTTGTTTAAGAAAACCGGATTTCGAAATCCGTTGTGGGCCAGAAGACAGCGATAAACCGTGGCCGTGGCCGTGTCGTCGATCAACAGGCCGGCGCTGTGGGTGCTTTTGGCGTGGCGGCTCCGGTTCAATCCCTCGGCGATGAGGCAGTGGGAAACGGTGATGTCCCGAAGACCGCCCAGGACGCTGACGTTCTCGTCCTCGGCCCAGCTCACGGACAGGTGGTCCAAGACGACGTCGTGGACGTCCCCGCCGTACGCTTCCCCCAGAAGCCCCAGGCCGTCGTTGTTTTCCGGATTTTTTTGGCGCTCGGCCCCGGGTCGGATGCGCAGGTGTTGGATCAACACATCGTGGGTGAGAATCGTCAAGCCGAAATCCCGGATCAGGATCCCGTCGCCGGGGGCTGTTTGCCCCGCCACCGTGATAAAGGGATGTCGAAGGAAGAGGTCTTCCCGAAGGCGGAGGGTCCCGCCCACACGAAAAACGACGACGCGGGGCCGGGGGTCCATCAGGGCTTCCCGCAGGGAACCGGGGCCGCTGTCCTCCAGGGTCGTCACTTCCAGGACGACGCCCCCGCGCCCGGCCGGCGTGGTCGTGCCGAACCCGACGGCGCCCGGGAAAACGGGAAGAGGGCGGGGCGCCGGGGAGTTTCCCGCCCAAAGGGGCGGAAGAACGGATCCGATAACGGAGAGGGCCGCGAGGAAACCGCGGCGGGACCGGTGCCCGGGACGTCCCAGGTTATTCGTCCCGGTGGTCCAGGTGGTGGCGGATGTCCTTGCCCTGGACCATGAAGATCACGTCCTCGGCCACGTTGGTGGCGTGGTCGCCGATGCGTTCCATGTTCCGGGACAGCAAAATCAAGTCCACGTATTGGGAGGAGTGGCTGGGGTCTTTCTTCAGAAGGTCGATGAGGCTCGTCAGGGCCTGGGCTTTGAGCCGGTCCTCCTCCTCGTCCTGTTTGAGAACTTTCTCGGCCAGGGCCACGTCCCGCCGGGAAAAGGCGTCGAGGCTGTCGCGGAGCATCTTCTGGCTGATTTCCGCCATCTGGGTGATCATGCTGATCTGGGGAACGGGCGATTCCTTGAACAAGTGGTAATAGCAGGTCTGACCGGCGTTGACCGCCTGGTCGGCGATCCGTTCCAGGTCGGAATTGATCTTCATGGCCGCCGTGATCAGCCGCAGGTCCGCCGCCATGGGCTGATGGAGGGCGATGAGCTTCAGGCACCGGTCGTCGATCTCCACGTGCATCTGGTTGACCATCTTTTCGGACTCAAAGACCTCCTGGGTGAGCTTCTCGCTCCGTTCCCGAAGGGCTTTGACCGCCTTCTGGATCATTTCCTCGGCGATGGCCCCCATGCGGAGGAGCCGTTCCTTCAGTTGATTCAATTCTTCGTCGAAATGTCGTTCCATGGAAATCTCCTTATCCGAAGCGCCCCGTGATGTATTGTTCCGTCCGCGGATCCCGGGGCGATGTGAAAATGCGCGCCGTCGGACCGAACTCCACCAACTCCCCCAACAAAAAATACGCCGTCTGGGACGACACCCGGGCCGCCTGCTGCATGTTGTGCGTCACGATCACGATGGAATAGGCCTTTTTTAATTCCTGGATCATTTCCTCGATGCGCCCGGTGGCGATGGGGTCCAGGGCCGAACAGGGTTCGTCCATCAGAAGGACTTCGGGCTCCACCGCCAGAAGGCGGGAAATGCAAAGCCGCTGCTGCTGCTCCGGCGAAAGGGCCAGGGCCGGCGTGTCCAGGCGGTCTTTGATTTCGTCCCAAAGGCCCGTGGAGCGGAGGGACTTTTCCACCACGGCGTCGAGCTCTTTTCCCCGGAACAAATGGTGCACCCGGGGACCGTAGGCCACGTTTTCGTAGGCCGAAATGGGGAAGGGGTTGGGCCGTTGAAACACCATGCCCACGCGCTTTCGCAGGGCGATCAAATCGGCCTTGGGGGCGTACACGTCCCGGCCGTGCAAAAGGACCTGTCCCGTGACCCGCACCCCGTGGATCAGATCGTTCATGCGGTTGAAGGTGCGCAGGAGCGTGGACTTGCCGCATCCCGAGGGGCCGATGAAGGCGGTGATGGACTTGTCGGGAATGGCGACGGAGACGTTTTTCAGGGCGTGAAAGGCGCCGTAATACAGATTGAGCTCCCGGGCCTCCAAAATGGGGCCGGGTTCCGAGGGCGCCGCCGGGGCGGCGGGGGTTTGCTCCAAAGGCCTATCCAAAACGTCCGGAGACATAGTCGGCGGTCCTTTCCTGGGCGGGGCTGGTGAACACCTGTCCCGTGTCGCCCACTTCGATCAAATCGCCCATCAACAAAAAGGCGGTGCGGTCCGAGGTGCGGGAGGCCTGCTTGACGTTGTTGGTCACCAGCACCACGGACATGGATTTTTTCAAACCCTGGAGCGCCTCCTCGATTTTGGCCGTGGAAATCGGGTCCAATCCGGAGCAGGGCTCGTCCAGGAGCAACACGTCGGGTTGGAGCATCAGGCTGCGGGCCAGGCAAAGGCGCTGTTGCTGCCCGCCGGAAAGATCCAGGGCCGAGGATCCCAGGCGGTCCTTCACCTCGTCCCAGAGAAAAGAGGCTCGAAGGCTGGATTCGATGCGTTCCTCCCAGGCGCCCGCCCCGTGGGTGAACCGGAGGCCCAGGCGCAAATTGTCGGCGATGCTCATGGGGAGCGGCGTGGGCACGGCGAAGACCATGCTGACCCGCCGCCGAAGGTCGGTGGTGTCGGCGGCCGGGTCTAAAATATTTTTTCCGTTGAAAAGGATCTCGCCCTCCACGGCCAGGCCTTCCAAATCCGTGAGCCGGTTGAGACAGCGCAAAAAGGTGGTCTTGCCGCTCCCCGCCGGGCCGATCACGGCGAGGATCTCGTGCTCCAGGACCGACAGGGACACGTTGTTTAACAGAACCGTTTTTCCGGCCCGAACCGTGAGGTTTCGCGCGGCCATTTTTTCCTTTGGGAGGGCGGCGACGGAGGTCATCGTTTCAGCCGCCGGCGGATTCGGGAGCGGATCAGGATGGCCGTAAAGTTCAAGCCGAAGGTCAGAACCAGGAGCACGAGCACCGTGGCGTAAAGGATCGGCATGGTGGCGTCCACGTCCGGGGATTGGGTGGCCATGACGTACACGTGGTAGCCCAATTCCATGAATTGTTGGTTCAGTTTTTTGGGCAGGTAGGGCAGGTAATAGGCCGCTCCGGTAAAGAGGATCGGCGCCACTTCGCCCGCGCCGCGGCTCACGGCCAAAATCGTTCCGGTGAGGATCCCGCCCGTGGCCTGGGGCAAAAGAACGTGGCGGACCATCTGCCAGCGGGTGGCGCCCAGGGAGTAGGCCACCTCCCGGTGGGCCCGGGGGACGACCCGCAGGGCTTCCTCGGTGGCGACGACGACGGTGGGGAGCGTCAAAAGCGCCAGCGTGAGGGCGGCCCAGAGGATCGCGGGCTGGCCGAAATAAAGTTCCTTGTTGAAAAAGAAATTGTCGAGGCCCCGGCCGACGAACTGGATGAAAAACCCCAGGCCGAAGAGGCCGAAAACGATGGCCGGCACGCCGGCCAGGTTTTGAATGGCCATGCGCACCAGGGGCACCCAGCGGGAGTGGGCGGGGGCGTATTCCTGCAGGTAAATGGCGGTGGAGACCCCCAGGGGCACCACCGCGATCGTCATGAGGATCACCAGGAAGGCCGTGCCGAAGATCGCCGGAAAAATGCCGCCTTCGGTCATGCCGGCCGAGGGAGCCGTGGTCAAAAAGGCCCAGGAGATGTGGCCGACCCCGTGCCAGAGGATGTTGCCTAGGATCAACGCCACCAACAGGATGACGCCAAAGCAGGCGATTCCCGTGAGAACCGTGAAGGCGTGGCTCGTGAAGTTGATCCAGCCCCGCTTCATTTGCCCACCAGCCGTTTTTGCAGCCGGTTCACCCACACCTGGCCCGCGAGGTTAATGAGGAAGGTGAAGACGAAGAGCAGAACGCCGATGAAAAAGAGCACGTGGTAGTGGGGGCTGCCGTGCACCACCTCGCCGAGCTCCGCCGCCACCGTGGCCGACAGGCTGCGGAACGGCAGGCCGGGGTTCCAGGAGAGGATGGCGGCGTTGCCCGAGGCCATCAGGACGATCATGGTCTCCCCGATGGCCCGGCCGAAGCCCAGCACCGAGGCCGCGAAAAGACCCGGGAACGCCGCCGGCAACACCACCCGGCGGGCGGTCTGCCAGGGCGTGGCCCCCAGGGCGATGGACCCGGACCGAAAACTCTGGGGCACGGCGCTCAAGGCGTCCTCGGCCACGGTGTAGACGATGGGGATCACGGCGAGGCCCAGGGCGAAGCCCGCGTTCCAGGTGTTAAGCCGGTAGTCCAGGCCGAAGACGTTTTGAAAGAAGGTCGCCATGACGATCAGGGCGAAAAACCCCAGCACCACCGAGGGAATGCCCGCCAAAAGCTCGATCACGGGCTTGACCACCTCCCGCAGGGCCGGCGGCGCGAACTCCGAGGTGAAAAGGGCCGCCCCCAGGGCCAGGGGCAGGGCGAAAAGGAGCGCCACCGCCGTGGCCTTGAGCGTTCCGGCGATCAGCGGCCAGAAGGAATATTTGGGTTCTTCCGAAACGGGCTGCCACACGTAGGTCGTGGCGATGTCGCCGGTCGAGGCCGATCCGGTGCCGAAGAGCCGCCCCATCCCCGCCTCGGCCCGGGCTTCGGGCGAGGTGAAAAGGGGCAGGGTTTCTTTGCCGATGAAGACAAAGATGAGCACCAGGCTCACAATGGCGAGCCCGGCGCTCAGGCGGATGGCGCCTTCGATCAGCCGTTCGGACCAGCGGGCTTTCATTTTTTCGCGGCGGCCTTCTTGAGGGGGAAATAACCCACGGAGCTCACGACGCCTTG
>DAOQNO010000120.1:0-5216 GCA_035332125.1 Elusimicrobiota bacterium
CCTCAAGAAGTGACGACAAGGACGTCGGGTCAAACCGACACGGATTTTTTAGACATCATCTTCTCCTTGGCGATGGCCGAAAAAATCCGTGTCGGTTTGACCCGACGTCCTTGTCGTCACTTCTTGAGGGGATGGCTCTTATAGCAAGAGAGGAAAGGCCGTAGTGCGCTTGTTTCGAGGCAAGTATACCAACCGCCGGCCGAAACTGTCAAGAAGCCTTGAAAATTTGCCCTGTTTCCCGCTATTTCCCTGGGAGCGTTTTCTTTCCCTGTTAATAGTATACCAAATTTGTCATATATTCAAGCGTGCCCCCAATTCTTTGGTTCGACAGCGGGGAAGGCCCCCCATGATCAAGGCGCTGACCGAAGCGGAGGCATGGGGGGGAGACGGCGACAAACGACCGAAAGATTAAAAACGGCTCCAGGTTAAACCGCGTCGATCCGGATGAAAACACGCCACCAACATATCGGCCGAATTGTTGTCGGTGTTTTTAAAATAACTGATGGAGGGGTTGTCGCCCACCGTCATCGGGAAAAATTGATTCACCAACTGCGATGTAAAATACAGCGGAAAGGCATGGTTATCGCTAATCGATTTCGGAACCCTCGGCGGAGGCATCACCTTGTTTTGGTCGATGTATTGATACAAACCGAAATTGGGATCGGAGAACCCCGTCGGGGAATAGGGATAAATCCCCTCCGTGTCCGCGTAGTACATTCGAAGGGCCGCGCGAAGATTTCCGATGTATCCTTTGAGGCTTGCTTCCCGGGCGGCGTCGACCAGGTCGGCGAATTTTGGAATGGCGATGGCCGCCAAAAGGCCAATGACGGCCACCACCAACATCAACTCAATGAGGGTAAAACCCTTGAAAGCTCTGGCGGATCTCATCCTGTCTTCGAGTATAGGCCCCGAAAAAACAACAATCAATGGTCCCCACGACCGGGGACCGAGGCCGGTGGACCGAACCCCGGAAAATCCGGAAAAACGTTTGAGAAACGAATAATTTGCCAGGGAGGCGGGGGTGGGCTTCCGGGCCGACGCCGGAGGGGGACCGTTATGGACCCCGGCGAATCCAGGAACGGCGAGTCGAGCGGCTCATTTGACGATCCGCCGCCCGGTAACTTAGAATCCCTCCATGATCCTTCTGAAACTTCTGATCAACTTCATTCAAGTCCTGAACGAAAAGGCCTCTCCCCGGGCCATCGCCGGGGGCGCGGCCCTGGGGGCCGTCATCGGCCTGACCCCCACCGGGAGTTTGCACAACGCCCTGATCCTTTTCCTCATCTTCCTTTTGCCCGTCAACAAGAGCGCGGCCCTCTTTGCCGCGGCGGTTCTTTCGTTGCCCGCCCTTCTGCTGGCGCCCCTCTTTAACGCCGTCGGCCGGTTCCTTCTGGTCGACGCCCGCGCCCTGGCGGGGTTCTGGGAAATCCTCTACAACACGCCGGTCCTGCCCTGGACCAAATTCAACAACACCCTCACCCTGGGGAGCCTCGTCGTTGCCCTGGTTCTCTTTTTCCCCATCTTCTATTTGTCCGAGCGGGGCGTCCTTCGCTATCGGGACGTCGTTCTGGCCAAGGCCCGGCAATGGAAGGTTTTCCAACTCATCAAAGCCTCCAAATACTACGCCCTGATCGAGAAATTCTCGTGATCCGCTGGAAACGGCTTTGGATGGTCCTGGTCCCCCTGGCCCTCGTCTGGGCGGGGACCCACTTCTTTTTGGACCGGGGTCTCCGCTTGGGACTCGAGAAAGCCGGGACCGCCGCCAACGGCGCCCGGGTGGAGGTGGGGGGCGTGTCGACCCGCTTTTGGGGGCTCGTCCTCACGATCTCGGACCTGCGGGTGACGGACCCCGCCAACCCCATGACCAACGCGGTTCAAATCGAAACCCTTCGTTTTAAACTGGCGCCCAAACCGCTCTTTTGGAAGAAATGCGTCGTCGACAGCGCCCAGATCACCGGCGTTCGCACCGGCACGCCCCGAAGCCGTTCGGGGGCCCTGCCGGGAGCGCCCATCGGGTCCGCCGAAAAAGAATCCCCCTCCGCGGTGGCCGAAGCCGCCCGAAACGCCGGAGGATTCGCCCTGGGGAACATCAAGGACCAATACGATCCCGACAAATGGGTCACCCTGGACAGCCTCGCTTCTTATAAAAGGATTCAGGAGGAAAAGGAACGACTGGCCAAGGCCAAGGACGAATGGCCCGAACGTTGGCGGGCCCTGGACAGCGCGGCCCTGGCCGACCGGGTCCGGGTCTATTCGGACAAAGTGAAGAACGAAAAGTTTTCCGGCGTGGAAGGGGTCAAGAAAGCCAAGGATTTGTTGGACGAGGGCAAAGACCTTCGGGCCGATGTGGAAAAATTTCAAAGCTCCCTTCGGGAGGCCCGGTCGGCCTTTGAACGGGAGTCGGCCGCGGGCAAATCCGCCTTGGCCGACATCGAACGGCTAAAAAAAGAGGACATCGACCGACGCCTGGCCCTGGTCCGCTCCGGGTTTTCCGCCGACGGCGTGACCCGGGCACTGGTGGGACCCGTTTGGATGGGCAAAATCCAAACGGCTCTGGGATGGTTCCACAAGATTCAAAAACTTCGCGGCGCCGACGGGAAGAAATCCAAGACGGCGGCCGCCCCCGCCCCGGCGCCCCGGGGTCAAGACATCGCTTTTCCTTTCCATTACCGCTGGCCCGCCTTTCTCTTAAAAATCGCCGAGGTCAGCGGGTCAACCCTTCAGGTTTCGGACCGGGATCTGGCCAAAATCGAGACGGCCGAGGGGATCCAATACCGTGGCACCCTTCGGGACGTTTCCTCGGACCCCGAAGGTCTGGGCCGCCCGATCACGCTCAACCTGGAAGGGAAATCCGCCGCTCAGTCGCTCCAATTGGACGCCTCCCTCGACCTGGCGCGCGCTCCCGCCCGGGGCACGGCCGCCCTGATCCTGAACGGCCTTTCGCTGGCCGGCACCGCCCTGGGCGATGTCGGTGGGCCCGTCACGGTGGACCAAGGTCTGGGCCGCCTGACCGCTCGCCTTCAAAGCGCCGGGGACAACATCGACGGGACCATCGACTTGGACCTCTCGGGCCTGCGTCTTAAAATCGGCGAGTCGTCGGACACGGGCGCCGTGGCCCGGGCGCTCAAAAACGCCCTGGCGGGAGTAACCCAAACCCGGGTGACTTTTGAGGTCTCCGGAACCGCCCCTCGGCCCCGCATCAAAATCTCCTCCACCCTGGACAACGAGCTGAACGGCATCCTAAGAAACGCCGCCAAAAGCGAAATGGACGCCCTGGAAGGAAAACTAAAATCCCGGGTGAACGGCCTGGTGGACGGCGACCGATCCCAATTGGCGGGCCTCCTGGACGGGCGGCTAAAGCCCATTGGGGAAAAGCTGGGCGGCCAGGAAAAGGCCCTGGACGCCCTTCGGGACCGTCTGGAAAACGCCCTCCGCGGGACCGCGGGCGCCGACGGGTCCTCCGATCTTAAAAAAATCAAATCCCTCTTCAAGAAAAGGTGACCATGAGCGTACCGGAGCAATTCGACAACGTGAGCGTCAAACCCAAGGCGAACGTCTATTTCGACGGAAAAGTCGTCAGCCACACGATCCTTTTTAAAGACGGCTCGAAGAAAACGGCGGGGATCATCTACCCCGGGACCTACACCTTCAACACCGACGCCCCCGAACGCATGGACATCACCGGCGGCGCCTGCCGGGTCAAAGTCGCCGGGGCGGCCGCCTGGACCGCTTACGCGGCGGGGACTTTTTTCAAAGTTCCGGGAAAATCCTCCTTTGAAATTGCGGTGGACAAGGGCCTCGCCGAATATCTATGCTCCTTCGAGTAAAGCGCGCCGCCCTCTGCGCCGTCGCCGTCTGGGCGGCCGTGGGCTTCGCCGCGGAAAAGAGGTTTCCCCTGGACCCGAAAATCGTCAAAACCGACGCCGAATGGAAAAAAGCCCTTCCCCCCGAGGCCTACCACGTCATGCGGGAAAAAGGCACGGAACCGGCCTTTCAAAACAAGTATTGGAACAACCACGACACGGGCGAATACGTCTGCGGCGCCTGCGGTCTGACACTTTTTTCCTCGGAAACGAAATTCGATTCGGGCACGGGTTGGCCCAGTTTTTGGCGCCCCGCCGACGACCTCAACGTGGAAACCGAAAGCGATCGCACGTTTGGAATGACCCGGACCGAAGTCCATTGCGCCCGGTGCGGCGCCCACCTGGGCCACCTTTTTCCCGACGGGCCGAAACCCACGGGCCTGCGCTACTGCATCAATTCCGCGTCCTTGAACTTCAAAAAACATGACAAGAAAAACTAAAACCCCCGCTTTTTCCCGACCGGATTTCGACTCGTACTTCATGGGCATCGCCCAGGCGGTTTGCCGACGGGCCGATTGCCGCGGCAGCCGGGTGGGCGCCATCATCGTGGTGGACCGCCGCATCGTCTCCACGGGCTACAACGGCACCGCCGAAGGCATGCCCAATTGCACCGACGGCGGCTGCGAACGCTGCCTGAACCGGGACAAATACCCCAAGGGCACGGGCTACGACCTGTGCATCTGCGTCCACGCGGAGCAAAACGCGCTGCTGGCCGCGGCGCGGTTCGGCATCGCCGTCGCGGGCGGCACCGCCTACACCACGCTTCAACCCTGCTTCGGCTGTTTGAAGGAAATGCTCCAGGCCAAAATCCGGCGGGTCTGTTACATCGACGCCTGGTCCCACCCCGACCCGAAATTCGCCGAACAATACAACCGCATCGCCGCGCGACTGCCCGGGGGCATGACGCGCGTGGAACCGCCCGCCCCGATCCAAGGATGAACCCGATCCGTCCGGCGCCCCTCCTTTTGGCGTCGTTGATGCTGGCCGCTTTCGCCGCCGGAAACGCCGAGGAAAGCGCCGGCGTGTTGCTGGAGGGCCCCGCCGCCGCCCGGGCCCTTTCCGCCGTGGTGGACCGAACCTCCCCGGGCGTCCCCGACCCGGAAATCCTCTTCGATGAAAAAGGCCGCCCCTTCGTTTCCACCACCCATTTCATCGTCGTCTTGAAACCCCGGGCCACGGTGGGGCAGACCAACGCCGCCCTCAAAGCCATGAACGCGACCATCGTCGGCATGGTCAAAGGGCAGGACGTCCTGGAAATCCGCCTTCCGGACCCCCGGCGCCGCCGGACCCTGCGGGACGTGGAGGCCCTCGTGGCCGCCCAGTGGCAACGGGAATTCGACGCGGCCGCCTGCG
>DAOQNO010000121.1:0-5178 GCA_035332125.1 Elusimicrobiota bacterium
ACCATCAATTCGAAGAGGCCCGTGCGTCCCCGGTAGCCGGAATGGTCGCACCGTTCGCAGCCGGTCCCGGCGAAGGCCGTCGGGAAATCCTCGGGCCGCAGGCGAAGGAGGGCCAAGGTTTCGGCCGCCGGTTCCACCCGGGTGCGGCAACTTTCGCAAATTCGCCGGACCAACCGCTGGGCGATGATGCCTTCCAGGGCCGAGGCGAGCAAGTACGGTTTGACCCCGATGTCGATCAGCCGCGTGAGGGACGCCACGGTGCTGTTGGTGTGCAGGGTGGAGAGGACGAGGTGGCCCGTGAGGGCCGCCTTGAAGGCCACGTCCGCGGTTTCCTCGTCGCGGATTTCCCCCAGGAGGATGACGTCGGGGTCCTGCCGCAGGGTGCAGCGAAGAGTGGCGGCGAAGGACAGCCCCAGGTTTTCCCGGACCTGGACCTGGTTGGCCCCCTCCAGACGGTATTCCACGGGATCTTCGATGGTTTCGTAATTCTTGTACGGGCTCAGGGTCTCGTTCAATATGGCGTAGAGCGTGGTCGTCTTGCCCGACCCCGTCGGGCCCGTGGAAAGGACGATCCCCTGGGGTCGGCGCAGGAGGGGGGAAAGGCGCAGGAGGTCTCCCGCGGCGAACCCCACGTCGGCCACCTTTTTCACCGCCCCCGACGTGTCCAGAATACGCAGGACCATCTTTTCCCCTTCCACCGTCGGCATGGTGGACAACCGGACGTCGATGAGACGCGGACCGGCTTTGAGCGTCAACCGTCCGTCCTGGGGACGGCGCCGCTCGGCGATGTCCAGTTTGGCCAGGATTTTGAGGCGCGACATGGTGGGCGCGTGAAGGGGGGCCGGGATTTTTAAACGCGTCTGAAGCATGCCGTCCACGCGGTAGCGAACCAGGGACACCCGGGTTTTGGGCTCGATGTGGATGTCGGAGGCCCGGCTTTTGAGACCCTCGAAGACAATGGCGTTCACCAGGCGGACCACGGAAGCCTCGTCGGTTCCGGTGAACAGTTTGTCCAGGGCGTTCGGCTCCTCCTCCTCGACCACCAAGTCGAACCGACCGCCGTGGTCGTACTGAACCTGCTTTTCAAAATCCTGAAGGGACGTGTAGGCCGGCGAATCGCCGAAAAACCGGTCGAGGCTTTTGAGAATGCCCGACGGCGTGGCCGCGAGGGGCGTCACGGGGAGCCCGGTCACGATGGCCAGGTTTTCGATTTTGACGACGTCCGTCGGATCGGCGAAGGCGACGACCAGCCGGTCGTTTTCCACGCGGACCGGGGCCAAACGACCTTTTTCACAAATTTCCCGGGGGACCATTTTCACGGCGTCGGCGGCCAGGGCCACGCCCTCCAGTTCGATGGTCGGTATGTGTTGGGCCTCGGCCACCGCCCGAAGAACCTGGGCCTCGGTCACCAAATCCATCCGCGCGAGGGTTTCGATGAGGGTTTCGGGCGCCCGCCGCTCGCGGCCCGCCGCCGCCATCTGGTCGGCCGTGGCGAGACCCGCTTTCTCGAGAACGTAGCCCAGGGTTCCCCGGGGGCGGTCCCAGAGCCGGTCGATTTTCTCGACCATTTGTTCCTGGGCCGAGGTTCGGTCCCGCAGACGGTCGTGGGCCGATTCGAGATGGCCGTGTTCCAGGGCCCTTCGCACGGTCATTTTCAAATCATCGTCGTCCCAGGGTTTGTTGAGGTATTTGTAAACCGCCCCGCTCTCCACGGCCTCCCGCATGACCGCCGCGTCGGTCACGACGGTCAGCATCAGACGCTTGATGTGGGGCCAGCGCTCCCGAACTTCCTTTAGGAGGTCCAAGCCCGTCCGGCCCGGCATGTTCTGATCGCTGCAGAGGAGGTCCACCGGCTCCCGGGAGAGAACCTCCAGCGCCTGGGCCGGGCCGTTGGCCAGGAGCACCCGGTGGCCTTGGTCGGCGAAGACCCGCTTGAGGGCGTTCAGCGTGTTGGTCTCGTCGTCCACGAACAGCAGGGTCGCGGGGCCGGTCGTCATGGCAGGGGGGGCGGAACGCCCGAACGGCCCCGGCGCCAATCCAGGCGGCACACCGGGTGCTCCACCGCCTGTTCAATGGCGGAAATCAACTCCCGGTCGTCCCAAGGTTTGGCGAAGAAACGAAAGACTTTTCCCAGCCGAAGGGCCTCTTCCACCGCCGTGGCTTCGGCGTAGCCGGACAGGATGATGCGCAGGGTGTCGGGCCACCGTTCGTGAACCTGTTCCAGCAATTCCACCCCGTTCATCCCCGGCATGCGGTAATCGGCCAGGACCACTTCGGGGACCGGCCCCTTTTCCAGGAGGGTCAGGGCCTCGGGTCCGGATTGGGCCGTCGTCAATTGAAATCGCTCGGAGCGAAACACGCGCTGAAGGGCGCGCAACACGTTCCGTTCGTCGTCCACGCAAAGGAGGCGGATCGGATTCACGATTGCGGCTCCAGGGCCGGAACGCGTACGGTGAAGGTGGTCCCCCGGCCCACTTCGCTGTCCACCGTGATCTCGCCTTTGTGCCGGGCGACGATGTCGTAGGCGATGGAGAGGCCCAGGCCCGTTCCCTTGCCGGCCTCTTTGGTCGTAAAAAACGGCTCGAAGATCTTTTTTCGAATCGGTTCCGGAATGCCGCAGCCGGTGTCGGAAACGGAGGCCACGATGGAGCCGTTGTCCTGCCAGGTTTTGACCGTGATCACCCCTTGTTTTTCAATGGCGTGGGAGGCGTTGACCAGCAAGTTCATGAACACCTGGTTCAACAGGCGCGGGAAACATTTGATGCGGGGCAGGGCCCCGTACTCCTTGGTCAACTGGGCTTTGTATTTCAATTCGTTCCAGACAATGTTGATGGTGCTGTCCAGACAGTCATTGATGTTGGCGTGTTGGTGTTCGGCCTCGTCGACCCGGGAAAAGTTCTTCAAATCCTTGACGATTTTGACGACCCGGTCGGTGCCTTCCAGGGACTCCTGAATGAGATCGATCATGTCCTCCACGGCGTAATCCAGCGGGCGGTCCCGCCACTGGTCTTTGAGGGCGTGCAGGGGGGAGCCGGCGGGGGCGTCCGTCAGCAGGCGCTGCAATTCCTTGAAAAAGCCCGTCACGCTGTCGGCGTATTTGGCGAGGGTCCGCAGGTTGGAAGACACGAAGCCGATGGGGTTGTTGATTTCGTGGGCCACGCCGGCCGCCAGTTGACCGATGGAGGCCATTTTTTCCTGTTGAATGATTCGGGATTGGGTTTCCTTCAACGTGGAATTCATGCGCTCCAGTTCCCGGGCCGTGTGGAGCAAATGCTCCTCGGTTTTCCGGCGGCTCAAGGCGTAGCGGAGCGATCGTTCCAAAAGGGAGGCGTCGTATTCGCCTTTGATGAGAAAATCGTACGCCCCTTCGCGCATCACCTGCAAATCGACCTCCCGGTCGCCCTTTTCGGTCAGCACGATGACGGGCGCCTCCGGGCCCCGGTCCTTGAGGGACTGGAGAAAATCCAGGCCGGTTTTGCCCCCCAGATGGTATTCGACAAGAACCAGGGCGTAGGCCCCCTTGGAAAGGGCCCGCAATCCGGCCTCGTAATCGGGGGCCCAATCGAGGCAATAGGTGTCGGTTTCAAATTGCTCCAGAAGCGCCCGGGCGGCGTTGAAATCTTTTTCGTCGTGGTCGACCAACAGGATCGGAACCGGTGATGTGGACATCCTTCCCCCTCGAAGTCGGCGGCATCCCAGGGACGCGCGGACGAATGGACAACGACGGCGATGGCCGCGTTGTTAGGGGAATTATCGGTGGGGGCTTCTAAGACTTAAGAGCCGGGGGGGGCGAGGCCGGAGGAGCCGGCCGGGAGAAGGTTCGGGCCCGGTCGTATACGTTGGGAATTTGCAGCAGGGAGCGATATTTGGACATGGTTCGAAGGGCGATTCGAGGCCCTTGCCGTTCGGCCAGGGCGCGGCAGAGTTCCACGTCCCGAAAGGGCCCGGGGAGGACGCCGGATCGGATCAACCCGGCCTCCTCTTCCACCAGGTCCTGGATTTTCGCCAGGACGCCCTCCACCGAACGGCGCCCCAGAAAATCTTTGATGCGCCGTTCCTCGTTCCAGGGCGTCAGGACGGATTTGGAGGCGACGATGCGGCTGATGGTGCTGGAATGCACGCCCAATCGGCGGGCCAGTTCCTCCTGGGTTAAATCCCGCAAATCTTCCTGGTGGCCGGACCGGAGAAATTGGTCCTGGCGCTGGACGATGGTTTCCAACACCCGGCTGACGGTGGAGCGCCGGGCGTTGACGTATTCCATGGTTTTGACCAGTTTTTTGATTTGGCGGAATTCCTCCAGGGTCATCCCCGGCAGGCGCTTCAGGGTTTGAAGCCGGTCGTAGTGGATAACGTAACGCCCCCGGGCGTATTTCAGGGAGGTGTAGCGGATCGCGAAGCCGCCCTCGCCGTCGGGTTCGATGTGGGCGATCCGAGTGTTGGCGGCGGACATGGACGGGGACGCCGGTTCGTAGAATTCGGATTGAACCCCGACCCGGGTCACCAAGTCCAGGGCCCGCTGGGCGTCTTCCAGGCTCACGCCGCATTCCCGGGCGATGTCCTCCAGGGACCGCCCGCCTTCGCCGTATAAAAAATAGCGTTCGAAGTTTTTCTCGCCGATCCGTCGGCACAGGGAGATCAGGGACCGTTTTTCCTCCAGCAGCGATTCGACGTCCAATCCCCCGGCGGCGGGGGCGATGTCTTCGTTGATCTGGAGAAATCGGGGAGCGACCCCGCTGCGCTGAAATCGTCCGTAGGAAAAAAGCTGGCGCCCCGGGTCGCTGGTGTAGAGGTATTTTTGAAACAGCGGATGCCGTTCGACGGTGAGAACCAGCTTGCCGAAGTTCTCCTCCGGCAGGGCCATCAAATGGGCGAGTTTTAGCCGCGGGATGAGGCGTTGGAGCGCGCGGGGGGCCGCGGATCCGACAAGGCGGGGGCCGGGGGCCATGCGATTACCGGGGGCCCGCGGAGGCCAGCAGGTCCTGGACCGTGGCCAGGAGCGTTTTTGCGCTAAAAGGTTTTTTGAGGAAGGGGGCTTCCATCAAATCCGGCAGGGCTTCCGCGTATTCCTCCCGGCCGTGCCCGCTCACGAAGATCACTTTTTGGCCGGGCCATCGGGCCCGAAGGGTCCGATAAAGATCAAATCCGTCGTGTTGTTTGCGGAGAGAGATATCCAGGAGC
>DAOQNO010000122.1:0-5160 GCA_035332125.1 Elusimicrobiota bacterium
CCGACGCCCGTCTTGCGGGCGTCCCACAACGGGCCGCACCACAGCCGCCAAAACGGTGTGCTCGATTCGCCTTAAGGGGCCCCGAACCCCCTAACGGCAAACAATATCCAAAGGAAAAAACAGAGCGGATTAAGTTTGGCGGGCGGCGGTGAGGGCGGCGACCCACCGGGCCCCCGCGCGGCGGAGGGCCCCGGCGGCGGCGTCCAAGGTGGCGCCGGTGGTGCAGACGTCATCGATCAATAGGATTTTCTTCCCCGCCACGGATTCGGGAAACACGACGCGAAAGGCTTCGGCCACGTTTTCACGCCGTGCGTCCCGGCCCAGGCGGGTTTGGGGCCGCGTCCAACGGGTTCGGCGCAAGACCTCGAGATACGGCAATCCCACGGCGGCGGCGAAGGACCGCGCCAACCGTTCCGATTGGTTGTAGCCCCGGGCGTGGCGGCGGAGGAAGTGCAGAGGCACGGCGGTCACAACGTCCACCTTCCCCAATTCCGGCCTTTCGCGCCAACGCAGCGCCAGCCATCGGCCCAGCGGCCGGGCCAGGGCCTCCCGGGCGCCGTATTTAAGCCGCAACAGGGCTTCGCGCAGAGGCCCGTCGTACAATCCCCCGCTTCGACAAAACCGGAAGGAGCGACGGGACCGCCGGCACGCGTCGCACCGGGCCCCGCCGTCCGGCAGGGGAATTCCGCAGACCCGGCAGGAGAAACCCGCCCATCGGGGGAACGCGCCGACGCAGAGGGCGCAGAGGGGGTCGGCCTCCGACGGCAAATCCCGCCCGCACACCCCGCAGGTCCGGGGAAAAAAGAATCCCAGGCCCTCCAACGCCGCCCGGCGCGCCGCGCCCAACACCGTCAGAATTGGATCACCAGCTGGCTGTTGAGTTCCAGGGTCATGAGCCCGTCCTCGGGTTTCGCCCGATTGTTGACGACGGAGGTTTTTCCGCCGAAGGAGAGCCGGAAGTTCCGGGAGATTTCCCACTCGCCGGTCGCCTCCCCGGAATAAGTGTCCGTGTTGTCCCGCTCGAAGTTGAGGCTCGAGGCCCGGCGCTCAAAACTCGTTTTAACGTCGACCGTGAGGCGGTTCACGTTGCCGAAGACTTTTTTGGTGAAGGGGAACCGGAACCCCGAGGGATAGGAGCGGTCGAAGCGGCCCAGCACGGAATAGGTCTGGGTGTCCAAATCCTGCAGGGCCCGGCCCGTTCCGTCCACGGAATGGTCCAACCGGAACGTGGCGCTCGGCGTCACCCGCCAGGAACCGTATTTGGCCCCCACTTGATAGGAGTGGTTCAACCCCGTCGTGTCGGTTTTTAGCAATCCCGTCCGAAGGTCCCGGACGAAACTGTCCGTCCGGGAATAGCTCAAAAAGCAGTCGTAACGGGCGAACAGGGTCAGCCGGTAGTCGCCGCCGTTGGTTTTGCTGTCGGACAATTCCTCGTTGAAGGTTTCGGATCGTTTGCGATTGGCCCGCAGGTTGATTTGGGAACCGCTCATCCACTTTTCCAGCCCCATGAATTTTTCCGTGTCCCGCAGGGTGACCAGGACGTCGGGCCAGCTCACGGTGTTCACGTCCCGAAGGGTCTCCGTGTTTTCCGTGTGTTCGTCGGTGTTCGTGTAGGTGCCCGTCAGATTCAACGTTTTGAGCGGCTGGAGGCGGAGCGGCGCCGGGATCCAATCCAGGGGAGTCCAGTTGGCGGAGAACCGGGAGGTGTTCCGGGCGGTCAATTGTTTTCGCCGGGTGGCCGGATCGTTGAACTCCAAAGGCGTCAGGAGGCCGTACATCGCGCGGCCGTCTTTCCGATGGATTTTACTCAGGCGGAGGACCTGCCGTTTTCGCCAATCCCGGAAGGCGTTGGAGACGTTCTCGTAGGTGTCGGCGCTTTCGATCCGAAAACTGTTGTCGATGTTCAAGGTGCGGAAGACCTTGGTGTTGGGCAGGAGGTCCCGGGGCGCCAGCGAGACGAACAAATCCCCCGTGCCGGAGCGGTCCAGGGTTTTGGCCGACGCGGCCGTCGGCGACGAAGCCGTGGGCAGGCCGTTGGTCTCCGTGCCCGTGAAATTGTAGGTCAGCCGGGGCTCCAGCCAACGGAACATCCGCCAGGAGCCGGACAGGCCGTGGGTTTGGGTGAAGGACTTGTTGTAGTCCTTGGAGGCGGTGAACAACGGGGCGAAGGACAGGTCCCCCTCGTCGAAGCGGCGGGGCCCCGTCACCCGTTTTTGGCCGCAGGTCGGGGTCAAGGTCAAGCCGTCCCAGGGCGTGAACCCCAGGCGGCCCGACCAATCGTCGGTGAATTCCGACGTCCGGGCGTTGGAAAAGATCGCGCTTCGCTGGACCGTCGTGTCCGTGGAGGAGGCGACCTGCCGTTCCTTCCGCTCGGGGAAATAGGACAAGAAGTAGTTGGTGCGGGTGTATTTGACGAAGGCGGTTTCGGGCAGGGGCCGAAAAACGAATTTTTTTCCGGGGATCAAGTCCGGCCGGACGGGGATCACGTAATCCACCGACCCCGCGTAGGTGTTCCGGTCCCGCCGCTCCTCCCGGTCCGTGGACTCCGTGATGCTCCGCTCGGCGCTGTAGGCGATCGCCGGCCAGGCGGGGAACAAGAACTGCCCGTTGGCCTTGCTGTTGACGGTTTCCTCCCGGCCCTCGGACAACACCGAGACCAACGTGGAGTCGCCCGTGCGAAGCGCCGCGGGGGTCAGGGTTTTGGAACGGGACACCGTCCCGCTCAAGGGAACGTAACGCCACCGGGTCAGGTTGGCGTAGGCCGAGCTTTCCTCCCGATCCTGGTTGACGATGGGAGAGGTGAGCGTCTGAAAGTTCCGGTCCACGCTGCGGAACACGCCGCCGAAGTTCCCCCACCCCTCCCAATTGCCGTCGGCGGCGAAGCGCCGGGCGTCGCCGATTTTCTTCCGGGAACCGGACACGTGGATTTCGTTCACCCAGACTTTGCCCGCGATCGCCCCGCCGGTGCCGTTCGTCACGCCGATTTTCAATTGGCCGATCCGCGCCAGGGACGGCACGCCCACGATGGTCACCCGGGCCCCCGGGGTGTCCGACTGGGGCAGATCGGGCGTGCCGTCGTTGTTGACGTCCACCAGGCGGAGGCTTTCCAGGGTCCACCGGTTCACGTGGGCGGCGGACAACGGCAGAGCCCATTGGAAATAGTCCGTTTCCGAACCCATCTGAAGCAACAGGGTTTCGTCCGTCGGCTGGCCCAGGGGGACTTGGTAAAAGAAATTCAGGGTCCGGTGGTGGGAGAAATCCCGGGCCAAGCCGTACACGGACCGGGTCGTGGCGGTCGAACCGGCGGGCAGATTGAACGAAAGCTGCAACGCCTGCTCCCGGGTGCGGTTGGAGGCCTGGTCGCCGTAGATTTCGTTGTAGGACGGGTCGCCGAGGAGGGAGCGGTAATCCGGGTTGTCCAAGTTGTTCACCGCGGCCACGTCCATGGCGGCCCCGGCGGTCACCGTGGCCGATTCCCAGGTGTTCCCCACGAAGGCGATTTTGCCGAACCGCACCGTCCCCGCCCGGGCCACGCCGGGAGCCGATTCCAACCCCCGGAGGGTCAGGCGCACCTGGCGGATGGAATGAAAGTCCCCCAGGGACGTGTTCAACGGGATACGAATAAACCGCCACCCCGTGAACCCCAGGTCGTTGACGGTCGAGCTCACGCCGTTGCGGTCCACGGCCGCGATTCCGTTGGACAGGCGGAAGAGAGGGCCCGCGAAGGGCTTGCGGTCCGTCGCCTGAAGGACCCCGTCCCCGTCCAGGTCCTCGGTGTCCAGCCGCCCGTTCCCCGCGCCCTGACGGAAGGTCGTCGATTGGAAATCGTAGGGGAAGCCGATGTCTTCCCCGCTGTTCAAGGTACCGTCGTCGTTCAAATCCTCCCGGTCCCGATTGTTGTCCAAATCGGCGTCTTCGTTCAACGACCCGGCGTCCACGTCCAGATCGACGTTGGCGCCGGCGGCCCCGGCCCCCTCCACCCACAAATCGATGTAGGCCTTCTTGGAGAAATCCCGCCCGGCTTTGGAGATGGGTTGAATCAGGGACGCCTCCTCCGCGTCGGCCGGGCCGCCGCCGGGTTTCCGCAGCAGGTTGTAGTCGACCCGAAGGACCCGAAGGCTCTCGTTTTCCGGAATGTCCACGGAATTGTTGACGATGTCCCGCAGTTTAAACAGTTCGTCCCCCACCGCCACCGCCGTCGGCCGCGTGGCTTCGCCGTAGACGCCCCCGTTCAGGAGGGACGGCGGCGAGGCCAATTGCCAAAAATCCAAATCGAGCACGGCGCCGTCCTCCTGGCGAATGCCCTCCATGGAATCCACCAGGGCTTTGCCGAACAGGTTCGGGTTTTCCCGGGACTGGGCCGCCTCCCCCGCCAGGGTGAATTTGAGCGGCACGAAGGGCACTTCGACGTCCGTCACCCGTCCGTCCATTTCGAGCACCATGAGGCTGTTGGGGGTCGAGCGCACGTCGGGGATCAGATCCGTCTTGGGGGCGAAGGTGTAGAGAAAGGTCGAGCCCACCTTGAACCGGTTCGGCACGATGTCCAGTTCGGCCCGGGTGCCCACGAGCGTCTGCCCCAACTGGCCGCCGAAGGGGGCGTACTCGTAGGTGACTTCGATCTGGCTGGATTCGTCGAGCTCGTCCTCGTTGAAGAACTGCAGAAGGCCCGTGCCGTAGTCCATGAAATAATCGATTTCGTTTTTCATGGGCCGCCCGTTCACCGTGACCCGTTCGCTCCCGAAAACGATGTTGGGCCGCACCTGGTAGTCCTTCAGGCGGTAGCGGTACTCCGAAAGGAAGCTGAAATTGGACGTCGGGGAGGGCCCGTACAACTGGGCGTCGAACACCACCGAGGACAGCGCCACGTTGAAGACGCCCAAATCGAAATCCACCTCCAAACTGCGGGGGTAGGTGAGCGTGCCCGCGTCCACCGACGCGTCGGCGGCCGTGCTGATCAGGACGACCTTGTCGTTTTGATTGGCGTCCACGGTGCGGAGAATGAAATTGCCCCGGCCGTTGTCCCGGACGATTTTGATGTTGCCCAGGGAGTAAAAGGTTTTAAGCTCCCGCCGGTAGCCCGTTTCGGCCGGGTCGATGGGGCCGCTCGTGATCGGCTGGTCCCCGGCGGTTTTGATGAGCTTCAGGCGGCCCGGGGGGTTC
>DAOQNO010000123.1:0-5083 GCA_035332125.1 Elusimicrobiota bacterium
TGGTGGTTCTCACGATTTTCCTCGGCGTGTATCCCACCGGGTTGATTCAACTGATGGACGCCACGTTGACGAATTTGATCCGTCACGTGACGGGGGGATAAGTAGGCCGGCATGAACGCGATCCTGCCCGAACTGATCCTCGCCGCCGCGGCCCTGACGCTCCTCCTTTTGGAAGCGTTCCGTCCCGGGCGCAAAACCCCCGTCTACTTTTTGGTCCTCCTCGGGTTGGCCGGGGCCGCCTGGGCTCTGGGCCGTTCGGTGGACGCGTGCGTCTGGGACTTCTTGGCCCTGGACGCCTCGACGCGGTATCTAAAGGCCCTGGCCCTGGTGGCCGTGGCCCTGGTTTCGGTTTATTCCGCGACTTTTCCGGGATTCCAGCGGGAAGGCTTTCCCTGGGGAACCTATTTCGGCCTTCTGCTTCTCTCCACCGTCGGCCTTTTCCTCATGATGTCCGCCAAAGACCTCCTGCTCCTGCTCGTGGCAATCGAGTTGGTCAGCGTGACGTCCTTTGTACTGACGGGCATCGTCCGGGAGGACCGCCGATCGAGCGAAGCGGCGATTAAATATTTCCTGGTCGGGGCCTTTTCCGCCGGACTGATGATTTACGGGTTTTCCATCCTCTACGGCCTTCTCGGAACGACCCGAATCGACGCGCTGTTGGCCCCCACGGTCGATCTGCCGGCGCTTCCCTTGACCGGGGCCTTGTTCTTCGTTTTGGCCGGGTTCGGGTTTAAATTGGCTCTGGCGCCCTTCCACATGTGGGCGCCCGACGTTTACGAAGGGGCGCCGACGCCGGTGACGGCCTACCTGTCCGTGGGGCCGAAGGCGGCCGCCTTCGGGTTGCTGCTTCACGTTCTGCCCAATCACGGCGCCTTGCGTTTGACCCCTCTTTTGGCCGCGATCAGCGCTCTCACGATGACGGTGGGAAATTTGGCCGCCCTGCGCCAGACCAACGTCAAACGGCTCCTGGCCTATTCCTCCGTCGCGCAAATGGGCTACGTGCTGATGGGCTTCACCGCCGCCGGCAACAACGGCGCCCGCGCCGTCCTGATTTACCTTTCCGGCTACGTCTTCATGAATTTGGGGGCCTTCGCGAGCGTTTTGGCGATGAACCAGGCTTCCCAAACGGAGTCCATCGACGGCTTCAAGGGGTTGGCCCAACGGTCGATGCCGCTGGCCTTGACAACGATGTTTTTCATGCTGTCCCTCACGGGCATACCGCCCTTCGTCGGATTTATCGGGAAGTTTTCGCTCTTTTCGGCCGTCCTTCAATCCACGGGCTTGGTGTGGTTGGCCGTGGTGGCCGCCGTCAACAGCGTGATCTCCTTCGCCTATTATTTCAGCATCGTTCGGGCCATGTTTTTCGAGACCTCGGACCGACCGGCGCCCCTCTCCTTCTCCCCGGCCCTGGCCGGCTGCTTGGCCCTGACGGGGGTGGTAACAGTGGCGGTCGGGATCTTCCCCAACACCTTCCTCCTTCTCGTTCAGAAAGTGCTCCCCTAGGATCCTTCGTGGTCCCTCCCGTCTTCAAGGTGTTGGAACCGGTTCTTAGCTCCCCGGGGGCCGATGGCCTCCCGGAATTCCTTTCCACGGTGGAAAAATCTTTCGCCGAATTCGCCCGGTCTCGCACGGGGTTTCTGGCCCAATTGTCCGATTACGTCCTCACGGGCTCCGGCAAACGCGTACGGCCCGGTCTGGTTTTTGTGGCCTCCCGATTCGGTTCGGCCGACCCCGCCGCGGTTCGGGAAACGGCCCTCGCCGTCGAGCTGATTCACATCGCCACCTTGGTCCACGACGACCTGGTGGACGACGCCCTGATGCGGCGCCAACGCCCCACGGTCGGCGTTAAATTCGGCGAGGGCGCCGCGGTGCTCCTCGGCGATTACGTTTACGCGCAGGCTTTTCAGCGCCTCGGCGCCTTGGGACGTCCGGACCTGGTGCGCCTCTACGCCGACACGACCATGGTCATGTGCGAGGGGGAAATCGGCCAATACGAAAGCCGTTATCGTTTCACCCTCTCCGAATCCGAATACCTGGATTTCCTCGGCAAAAAAACGGCCTCCCTGATGGCCGCCGCCTGCCGGTCGGGCGCCTTGCTCGCCGGTTTAAACGAAGCCCAGGCCCGGGCCCTGGAAACCTTCGGCGAAAAATTGGGCGTGGCGTTCCAGGTGGTCGACGATCTGTTGGACGTGGAGGGCGACGAGGCCGTGGTCGGTAAAACGCTTCACACGGATTTGACCCACGGGAAGATGACTCTGCCCCTCATCCTCTATTCGGCTCGATTGTCATCCGACAAGGAACGTCAGGCCCTGTTTGAACTCCTCCGGAACCCCAACGGCCACCTCCGCGGATTGATTGAGCGCGTACGCGCGTCCGGCGTCCTCGCCGATTGCCGGACGAAGGTTCAACAGTTATTGAACGAAGCCGACGGCGCGCTGAAGGCCCTGCCGGACGTTCCGGCGCGGCGCCTTTTGGCGGACATCGCCCTTCGGCTGTCCAGCCGACAAGTTTAACCACCCCCTTTTCAAAGCGGTATACTGTGGCAAACCGCCCCGCGGGCGGTGGGAGGATCCAATGTTCGGCATGGGTTGGCAGGAATTGCTTTTGGTGCTCGTGATCATGTTGTTGTTTTTCGGTCCCAACAAACTTCCCGCGCTGGGCAAAAGCCTCGGCAAAGCCTTGGCCGGCTTCAAGCAAGGAATGAAAGAGGGCGCGGAGGAAGCGGACAAGGGTCTGCCCGAGGACCCCAAAGCCTAGCCCTTCGCCCTCTCCGACCGCCGCTTTCCGTGACCGCGCCCGCCGCGCCGCCGATGGACCGCCCGTCCGACACCCCGGGGGACCGGGCCCGGCCCCTCGTCGATCACCTCACCGAAATTCAACGGCGTTTACGCTGGAGCCTGGCCGCCGTTCTGGCGTTGTCCGTCGCCGGCTGGTTTTTGACCTCCCCGATTATCCACCGATTGGCCCGGTCCGTCGGACCGATGATTTACCTGGCCCCCACCGAAGCTTTCGCCGTTCGCTTTAAAATGGCCGTGCTGTTGGGCGTGTTTCTGTCCGCGCCCGTTTTGATTTACCACCTTTGGCGTTTCGTCGGCGTCGCCCTGACTTTGAGCGAGCGCCGGGTCGTGTTGGGCGCCCTCCCGTTCTCTTACCTCCTGTTCGTGGTGGGCGCGTCCTTGGGCTGGTTCGTCATCGTGCCCGTGGGTCTCAAGTTGTTGACGGGGTTCGCGACGGCCGACCTCCGGCCCACCCTGTCGGTGACCGCGGTGCTGGAGTTCGCTCTGTGGACATCGGGCGGGCTGGGCCTCCTCTTTCAACTTCCCGTGGCGATCGCCGCCCTGGCGTCTTGGGGCTTTGTTCGTTCCGCCACCCTCGGCCGGTATCGGCGGCACGCCGCCGTCGCCATTTTGATCCTCTCGGCGGTCGTGACGCCCGGGCCCGACCTTTTTTCCCAGTTGGCCCTCGCGCTCCCGACTTACGCCCTCTTCGAAATTTCCATCGCCGTGGCGCGCGTATTGGAACCTTGACACCCTCCGGGCCGTGTTATACACTTTTGCTTTCCATTACCATTGTTGATCACCGAAGGGAGACGCACCATGGCAGCCATCGATCCGGATTTCCAGAAAAACCGAACCAAACTCGCCGACCACGCCGGTCACGCCGTTTGGGGACCCGAAGAAAAACCCGCGAAATTGGGCATTCACGGCACCTGGGTCGCCGTGGATTTCGATTTGTGCATCGCCGACGGCGCCTGTCTGGACGCGTGCCCCGAAAACGTGTTCACCTGGTTGGACACCCCGGGCCATCCCGCTTCGGCCAAGAAAGCCGATCCCTCGAAAGAAGACTCCTGCATTTTCTGCATGGCCTGCGAAAGCGTTTGCCCGGTGGTGGCCATTAAGATCACCCCGAAATAAACCGCTCTTGAACCCGAAAACCCGCCCCGGCCCCGACGGCCGGGGCGGGTTTTTTGTTTGCCTTCGCGATTTGGAATTGATACAATTGGACCGCTGTGAACCGCAGGAGCGGCGATGTCGGCCGCTCAAATTCACACATCCCCGGATGGCCGTCGAGGTCCCAGAGTCCATGGGTCGGCGGGCGAGCGAAGGGGGTGGAGGAGCGGGGGGCGATTGACCCCGCAAAAACCAGACACAGGTCATCGGAAACGCCGCTTCGGCGGCGAAATTCCACGCTGTGAACGGGCGGTCGCGCATTCGGCGGCCGTTTTTTTTTCGGCGGACCGGTGTCACACTCAAGGAGGAATTCGCACCAATGGCATCCATTTCCATGAAAGCGTTGCTCGAGGCCGGCGTTCATTTCGGCCACCAAACCCGTCGCTGGAACCCGAAGATGTCGAAATACATATTCGGCAGCCGCAACAACATCCACATCATCGACCTGCAAAAAACGGTCAAGGAACTCAAAAAGGCCCTGACGTACGTCCGAGATCTGGCGGCCGACGGGAAAACCCTCCTCTTTGTCGGAACCAAAAAGCAGGCCCGGGAAGCCATTTCCCAGGAAGCCGCCCGTTGCGGCATGCCTTTCATTCGGGACCGATGGTTGGGCGGCACGCTGACGAACTTTGAAACCGTCCGCCGGTCGGCCAAGCGCCTTCAGGAATTGGAACGGATGAAACAGAGCGGCGTGTTCGGTTCGCTCTCCAAGAAGGAAACCATGCGCCGGGAGAAAGACATCAAGCGCCTCGCCAAATCCCTGGACGGCATCAAAAACATGGACAGTTTGCCCCACGCGCTCTTCATCGTCGACCCGGTTCAGGAAATCACCGCGGTGACGGAATCGCGCCGGATGGAAATTCCCATCGTCTCCATCTGCGACACGAACTGCGACCCCGATCTCATCGATTGGCCCATGCCGGGCAACGACGACGCCATCCGCTCGGTCCGCCTCTTCTGCAAGTTGGTGGCCGACAGCGTTCTGGAAGGCCGCGAAATGGCCAAGCGCAAGGACCCGGCCGCCGCGGACGCCTCGGCCCCCGAGGGGGAAATCGCGCTCACGGACAGCGCCGCGGACGCGCCGGTCGTCCCGGTTGAAACCACCAACGCCTAATTTCGGAGACCGCCATGCC
>DAOQNO010000124.1:0-3875 GCA_035332125.1 Elusimicrobiota bacterium
TTTTTTGGCCAACACCCGCCGATAGGATTCGACGCTTTTGTCCAGCTCGTCCATTCGGTAATACAGGTTGCCCAAGCGGAGCCGGATTTCCATGTCCTCCGGGTGACGTCGGGCGTATCGCTCCAAATCGGGGACGGCGTATTCCGGAAGGTTTTCGCTCTCGTACATGACCCCGGCGAAATAGAAAAGCCGTTCGTCCAGAGCGCCCGCTTCCCGGGCTTTTTCCAAATTCTTGAGGGCCTCCTTGTATTGGGCGGGACCGCGCTCGTACTGGGCGATGGCGATGTCCAGCAGGGCGTCCACGTTCTCGGGGTTTTCGGCCAGGGTCTTTTCGGCCGTTTGAACGGCGGCGTCCAGGGCGGCGGGGGATCGAAAATCCATCGGCTGCCGGGGGAACAGGCGCCGGGGCGCGGGTTGGTACGCCGTCCAGGTCCAGTAAAGGGCCCCCACCCCGAGCAGAAGGAATGCCGGAATCAGGGGGTCGAAGGACATCCCGGAACGGGTTGTCGCCGGGACCGGTCGCGACACGGGCGCCGCGACCTCAGGCGTTCGGGGTCGGGGAATCGGAGGCGGGGGGCTCGCCGGCGGCGGATTCGTCCGCGGAACCCCATTCGGTCACGTCGCCCAGGGTGACGCCTTCGCCGGAGGGGCGATAACGCTTGAGCAACTGCCGTTCTTCGCGTTGATCGTGCTTGCGGATGGACAATTCGATGCGGCGCGATTTGCGCTGGCCCTTGAGCACCAAGCCGGTCACCGTCTCGCCTTCCTTCAGCACCTCGCCGGCGTGGTTGAGCCGATGGTCGGATGGAATTTCGCTGATGTGGACGAACCCCTCGATGTCGGGGGCCAGCTCCAAAAAGGCGCCTTGGTCCGTCAATCGGACCACTTTGCCTTCCACCGTGGCCCCGGGGGCGAATTTGGCGATGGGGTCCTCGGTCAACTGCTTGAGACCCAGGGCCATCTTCTCCGTGGTCGGATTTACATCGATCACGACCGCCTCGATTTCCTGGCCGACGGTGAGAAGGTCTTTGGGGTGCGCGGGGGCCTTGGTCCAGGACATGTCCTGGGTGCGGAGAAGGCCTTCGATGCCGCTCGGCAGGCGAACGAAGGCGCCCACCGGCAACATGTGCGTCACCACGCCCTTCACGCGGGAACCGGCCGGGTATTCCCGGGCGGCTTCCACCCAGGGGTTTTCCCCCGCGCGTTTGAGGCTCAAGGCCATCTTTTCCTGTTCTTTGTTGATGGACAGGATGAAAACGTAGACTTCCTGGCCCACGGTCAAAAGTTCCTTGGGCTTCACGCCCCGTTCCTTCCAGGAGAACTCCGACTGGTGAACCAATCCCTCCACGCCGGGGGCCAATTCCACGAAGGCCCCAAAATCGGTCAGGCTGGTCACTTTGCCCTTCTGAATGGAATTGACCGGGAACTTCGCGTCCACGGAATCCCAGGGTTTGGCCAGGAGCTGTTTGCGACCCAGGGCGATCTTGCCACTGGCGGGATCAAATTTCAGAACTTTGACGTCGACGACGTCGCCCGCCTTGAGGACGTCGGACAATTTACCGACCCACCCCCAGGAAACGTCCGTGATGCGGAGCAGGCCCTCGATGCCGCCGATGTCCACAAAAGCGCCGAAGGCCGTGAGGCTGGTGACCGTGCCTTTGAACACTTTGCCCACTTCCATGGTCTTCAAGGTGTCGGCGCGCTTTTGGGAGGCGTCTTTTTCCAACAGCTTGCGGCGGGAAACCACGACGTTCCCTTTGGCCGTGTCCATTTCCAAGACGGCCACGGGAAATTTTTGGCCGACCAGGGGAGTCAAATCCTTGACGGGGCGGCGGTCCACCTGGGAGGCGGGGAGGAAGGCCTCCATGCCGACGTCGACGATCAAACCGCCCTTGACGGCACGGATGACGGTGGCTTCCAGGGGCGTGCCCGCGTCGCGGGCCTGGATCACGTGGGTCCACTGGGAACGGTCGCGGGCTTCCTTGAAGGAAACCAGGGGATGGCCCTCGGGGCCGGAAAGGCGCTTGATCAACGCGGGGAAGGAATCGCCCACTTTCGGCGGCTGGGCCTGGGAACGAAACTCCGCGAGGGGGATCAGACCTTCAACTTTCAAACCGACATCCACCAGCACCCCCGCGGGGGTGACTTCCACCACGTGGGCGGTGACCAGGGAACCGGGCCGGCTTTGGGCTTCCGCCTCCGCCAGCAATTCCTCCATGCTCATATCGTCTTTCACGGGCACCTCGCTCGTCACTGGAGCTCTCCTGAAGGGGAATAGGGGGCCCGGGGGGCTCTTTTTCCCAAATTTTCGTTTCCGAAGGGGTAAGGATACCATTATGGAATGGGGGTGACAAGTTGCGCGCTCGGGAACCATCTACTATCCTGACGCTCTATGCCGAAGGATTTCAAACACTGGCTGATGGCCCGGTGGCTTTCCAACATCGCCAAGCAACTGCTTTCCGTCGCCGTGGCCTGGCAGGTCTATGTGCGAACCAGGGACCCGCTGGCCCTGGGTCTGGTGGGCCTTTCCAGCGCGATTCCTTTCATAATAACCTCCCTTTGGGCGGGCCACGTGGTGGACCGAAGCGAAAAGAGGGGGTTGTTGATGGCCGCCCAGGGGGCCCTGGGCGCTTGCGCCGCCGCCCTCTTTTTCTCCACTTTCGGACGGGCCCCTTTGTTGTTTCTTTACGGCGCCGTGGCGCTGAAAGGGGCTTCGGTCAGCTTTGAAATGATCTCGGCCAGCGCCTTCGCCCAGACCATCGTCCCCCGGGAAGGATTTCCCCGGGCCGCGGCCTGGAACCTTATTACCTTCTCCACGGCCACCATCGCGGGCCCCCTGGCGGGGGGATGGCTGTTGAAGGCCCATTCGGACCGCGCGGCCTACGGTCTGGCCATGGTTTTCTTTTTAGGGGCCTGGACCTTCGCGGCTCGCCTCCGACAACTTCCGCCCGCGCCGGGGCAGGAAAGCGAAGCGCCGACGGCCCGCGTCAAGGCGGGGCTTCGGTTCGTCAAAAATCAACCGTTGATCCTGGGGGCCATGTCGTTGGACATGGTCGCCGTGCTTTTCGGCGACGCCGTGGCTCTTTATCCCATTTTTGCCGACCTTCTCAAGGCCGGCCCGGTGGGCTTCGGCCTTCTTCGGGCTTCCCCCGCCGCCGGGGCCGCCCTGGTTTCCGCCCGTCAGGTGGCCCGGCCGTTCATCCACCCCTCCTGGCGCCAATTAAAACGCGTGGTGGCGGCCTTCGGCGTGTTTATGCTGGGTTTCGCCCTGGCTCCCCATCTTTGGACGGCGGCACTTTTTCTATTCCTGGCCGGAATCGTGGACGGCGTCAGCGTGATTATTCGACAAAGCCTTTACCAAGCCCACACCCCGGACTCCCTTCGGGGGCGGGTGGCGGCCGTGAGCGGCATCTTTATCAGCACCTCCAACGAGATTGGGGCCTTTGAGTCGGGCCTGTCGGCCAAATTCCTGGGGCCCGTGGGCTCGGTGCTCTTCGGCGTGGCCATGACCTTCGCCACGGTGGCCGGGATGGGGTGGTATTTCCGAGGGAAAATTCGGGAGGAATAAACGACGTTCAAATCCTGGGATCCCCGCAAATTCAAAAGGCGCCGCTGGGGCTCCGGCCCCTTTCCACCAACAGGGGCCATGCCTAGCGGCATGGAAATTTGCACAGGGTAGGATAACGGCCCCAGGCCTACGTCGAGCGGAAGCCCGCCACTCAATCAAGCGAAAGACTCCGTCTTTCGCTTCGACCGCGCCCCGTCCGACTAACCGGGACGCTGCCTAGCGGCAACGAACCAAGTTCAAACCCTGAGATCTCCGCAAATTCAAAAGGCGCCGCTGGGGCTCCGGCCCCTTTCCACCAACAGGGGCC
>DAOQNO010000124.1:3975-5075 GCA_035332125.1 Elusimicrobiota bacterium
ATGCCTAGCGGCATGGAAATTTGCACAGGGAAGGATGACGGCCCCAGGCCTACGTCGAGCGGAAGCCCGCCACTCCATTAAGCGAAAGACTTCGTCTTTCGCCTTGACCGCGCCCCGTCCTACCAACCGGGACGTTGCCTAGCGGCAACGAACCAAGTTCAAATCCTGAGATCTCCGCAAATTCAAAAGGCGCCCACGAGGGGCGCCTTTTAAATTTGCACAGGGAAGGATTCGAACCTTCGTAGGGCGAGGCCCGCCAGATTTACAGTCTGGTGCATTTGACCGCTCTGCCACCTGTGCGGAAAGGGAAAATACGCGGCGGGGAATCCCTGTTATATCACGGTGTCGATTCCCCCGTCAAGCGCGAGAAAAGAGGCGCGCCCTCCCCCCCGTCGTCGGGGAGAGGGCGCGCCGTTGTGATCGTGGTGTCAGAAGATGGTTTGGCTTACCACTTGTAATGGACTTTGGCGCTCACCACATGAGCCTTGTAATCCATCAACGAGTCGCCCAAAAGCAAGTTCGTCTGGGCGGCCCGACTGCCGGACACCACCGGGACGTTTTCGGTGGCGTAGTCCGTCACGTCGTAACGTTCGAACAAGTAACCCAGTTCGAAGGAAAGGTCTTTCTTGACCTGATATTCCCCCTTGACGGTGTAGTCCTGTTTGGTCGTTTTCGTTTCGGGCGGAGTCACCTTCGTGGCCAGGGCGGAGCCCAAATCCACAAAGTCCGTGGCGCCGCGGGAATGGGCCAAATCGTAGGCCAGAGTGACTTTCAAGTCCGATCGAACGTCCACGTCAAACCCGAGGCCGGCCACATCGTAGCGGTCCGTGGATTTGACGGACCAGTCGTTGGCGGCGTCCTGGGTCACCGGGGGCGAGGCGTTGGTCAGGTTCGACCGTTGAATGCCGATCACGTGTTCGTATTCGTAGAAGGAGAAGAAGCCGACCCGATCCGTGGCGTCCCAGGAGAGATCAACGGCCGCGCGGGCGTTCCGGTTCGACAACAGACCGTATTGCTGGTCCAGGTTCGCCGGGTTTCCGCCGGTCATATCCCCGTCGCCGGGCTTGAAGTGATCGTGGACCAAGGCCCCCAGGAGACCG
>DAOQNO010000125.1:0-5061 GCA_035332125.1 Elusimicrobiota bacterium
CGGGAGGACGGCGGGGCCCGCGATGGGGGGTTCAAACCGCGCTAAGCCGATTGGAGAACCCGGAGGGCCTTCCGCAGGTCGTCGGCTTGGGGCAAGGGCGCGGCGACGATGGTTCCGGCCAGCAACAGAACGATCAGAACCTTGATTTTATCGCCGCCCGAAACCCAACGGGTCGTGTCGGTCACCGGCGTGTGCAGGAAGACTTCGTCCAATTGGCGGAATTCCAAGGCCGACAAGCCGCGCTCCAACACGCCGGACAAAACCACCCGGGGCGAGGCTTCCCGTTCCTGGCTGAAGGGATCCGCCAAGCCGTTTTCCGTCAACTTGGTCAGCGACACAAACCGCAGAGCGGGATGGGACGGATCGAGCCCGAGACCGCGCAGCTGACGCCGAACGGCCCCCAGGTGTTGGGGATTGCGCACCAGAAGGATCGCGGGCCCCCCGTCGACCCGGGTTCGTGTTTTGAGTATTTCGAGAACCGATTCCCGGAATTCGCCTTTTTTCAGGCCGCCCAACAAATTGATGACGGCCACCCCCCCCGGTTGCCGGGGGGCTTCCGGACGAAGCGAGGGCACCAGGGTTTCCACGGCGGTTTGAACCTCGGGCGTGATCGAAACGCCCCGTTGACGCAACAGCGCCATGAATCGCGGAACCGCCGAATCCGCCGGACCGTGCGGCGTTTTCGAATAGGCCGCCAGGAGCGCCAAGGCGGTTCCCATCCCCTCCAAGGCCGACGACGTCCCCCCTCCTTTCGTCCCCCGATCGTCGATTTTCAATCGGAATCCATCGGTGGGTCCCGGCTCCTCGGACAGAAGCGCTTCCACGCCCGTCTTGGCCGCCACCCCCTGCGGGTTGAGCGCCGGACGAACTTGGTCCGCCGGCGCCCAGAGCAACCGGCCTCCGGTTTCGATCAACAGCCAATGGCGGTGGTCCCGGTAAAAGGAGGCGCGTTGGAGGCCCTCCCGGGAGGCGTTGATATTCGTTCGATCGGATTTGATCGTCGGAAAGATAAAGGCGTCGGACCCGCTGAATCGAACCGGGACCGCGTCCAGGGCGCGGCCCGAACCGCCGACCACGTAGGCCGATTGAACATACCCGGTCACCCCGCCGACCTGGACCCGGGCCCAGCGTCCTTCCTTCGCCAATACGGCGACGCTGAGCCCAGCGGGGATAACGGTGAGGATTTTTGAGCGCGAACCCGCGGCCTCCCGGAGGAGGACCGGCCCCCCGTAACGGGACACCACGCGTCCCGCTTCGCTCCGCTTCAACAAACCTCCGATGTCCGCCGGCGGGGACAAATGTTCGGAGAGCCGCAACGGCACGGGCACCGCCGAATGCACGTCGGGCCAACGGTTTTGGGAGCCCGGCAACGTGACGAAAACCGCCAACAACAGACCCAGGGCGGCGAACCGCAGGGCCCGCCGCAACGTCCGCTGGGCGCTCGACGCCCAACGACGCCACAAGGGCGGTCGCGCTTCGACGGATCCGGCCCCGGGCGCCTCGGTGGGCGGGGCAACGTGAGTCGTCCCGGCCCGGTCCGTCGTTTCCCCCGCCGGTTTCGGATCCGACACCGGCGTCGATGGTTCCACTTTCGCTCCCGGGGTCCCGGACCTTGAATTCCGGCCGTTCCCTCCCCGGGGACGAGCCGATTGAACGGGCGTTGGGGCCGGGGGCGTCCGAACCCCGAAAACGTCCCGAACGAGGCCCGCGGGCAGCGGCGGGTGGGGCTGCTGGGTGGTCGACGTTTTGGCTTCGCTGGAGGTTTGGCCGATCACAAAATTCAGGGGTCGCCGGTTGGCCAGTCCCTCGGCGACGTTTAAGGCCAGGGCCATGCCGGCCGTGTCCCGGGCGCCGGCGTCCTGGAAATACTCCTGGAGGGTCAGGAGGTCGGCGTCGGTCCCCGCCGGATTGTCGTCGGCCATGGCCAAGGACACATAGCCTTCCGTGAAGGCGGCGTTCGCCGTCCCCGCCGGCTTGTGCCCGATGCCCATCCGCCAGGCGCGGCCGGGGCCGTTGGGGCTTCCGCCGAGTTGTTTGAAATTCATGGCCGTGGCGCTCTCGCTGACCCGGGATTCGTTTTGAAGGTAAAGGGTTCCCCGCACGTTGGTGTTCGGGGCCTCCTCGTGCGTCATTCGACCGAGCGACGATTCGTTGACGGAATAGAGCCCCATCCATCCGAAACGGAGATTCAGCATCCGACGCCAACGGGCCGCGCTCAACCGGGCGTTGGCGTGCAGGGGATCCACCACCACAAGGACGCGTCCCAGGAAACGGTCCCACAACAGCCGCCCCTGCGCTTTACGCAACCCCAACATGAAGGCGGCGGAGAAAAAAACATAACTCGCCGCGTTGAGAAGCGTGACCGGGGAGGCGTCGACGGCCAACGGAAGCACGCCCAGAGCGGAACCCCACGGCCGAAACCCCAGGGCCGAGCCCGCGGCGTCCAACACCAACACGGTTAAATCCCCGACGAAAATGCCCGCGCTGGCGAGCACGGTCGCCCCCAGCAGGCCGAGAAAAGGGTGCCAGCGAAGGCGCGTTTTCCACGCGCCGATTCCGACCGCCGCCGCCCCAAACACCCCCGCGAGCACGGGCAATCCGGACGAAAAAGCGAAAGTCGAATTGGGAAACCACCCCAACAACAAACTGGCCGGGGTGGCGTGGAATTCCAAGGTTCCCAGGACGAACAAAACCGTGGCCACCGCCGTCCAGAGGTTTTCCAAAAGCGCCTGTTCAATCTTTTTCCCCAGGGCCTGAATCTGGCGCGGGATGTCGTTGGGTTCCCCCCGGCTGTTGAGATGGGGATTCCCGTCTTCGTCCAGGCCGACGATTCGGCGGTTCAATTCGTCGCCGTTGTCCACCATGCGTCGAAACAACGACACGGTCTTGGAAGTCAAACGCGAACCGGCCCATCCCCGTTGGGTGGCCAGGCGCCGCGCCAAGATCAACGCCACTTCCTTCAGCAATCGTTCGGCCGCCTTGTGAGTCACCGTCGCGGCCTCGGCCGGGTGGAACGGATCGAGCGGGGCCGGAAACGTTACGAAATTGCGTTCTTTGAAAGGGTCCCCGTCGCCCAATCCCTGTCCCAACAATTCCTCGGTGTACGGATTGTCCATGTGCGAAGACACGAGGAAATGGGGCGGGGTGGCGGCCGGATCGCCCCGGGCGTTTTCGGTCATCGCGCGCCAAGCTTCGAACAGGTTTTCCAAGGTGTAAAAAGTGTTGGCGGTTTGACCCGAACTGGCCAGGCCCAAGACCACCGTCCGTTCGCTGAACCCCCGGTCGCGCATGCGGATTAAATCCTCCCGGATGAAATCGGCGCCATAGACGGTTTCCGTCCGCAGCCGGCGGCCGGCCAAAGAGGATATTTTTTCCAAAAGTTCCGCGAAGGTCTTCCCTTCATCGAAGCTCTTTTCCGTCCCAACCACCACCAAATCCAACCCGCCGTCGTCGGTCTCCCGCGCGAGAAGTCGGTTCAGCAAGAGTTCCGCGAAAGCCCTTCCGGTTTTCGCGTTGTCCGATGATCGTTTCCCGAAGTCCGCCGCAATGGCTTTTTCGACTTTGGGAATGAGATTAAAATCGTCCCGAACGCGCGTTGTCGGGGAATCCCCGGCGTCGGCCGCGGGCGGGACGCGGCGGCTGTTCCGAAGATCCAGCCAGCGCCGATGGGCGAACACGGCCCCCGGATCGTTAAGGTCAAACTCCGCCACCCGCCCCTTGGTCACGTGATCGATCGTCAGGCGCGCACCGGACAGGAAGGCGATTTCACCGTTGGCGAGGGTCCATCGATGGGCGAAGGGGCTGTCGCCGCTTCGACCGCCCAGAAACGCCGTGGATTCGCTGCTGCCGGCCACGCTGCGACCGTCGTCCGACATCCACAAGTAAAAGGGCTGGTTGGAGCGGGCCCAAAGGGCGCTTTCCGGCTCCGACAACGAAGACGCCATGAGGCCGTAGGTGGAGGTCGTGTCCGCTCGACGAACGAGGTGGATCCCGGCCCGTCGCAAATCCCCGGTGAAAAAATATTTAAGGAACAGGTCGGACCATTGTTCCGCGGCGGCGGCGCGCGTCCCGGCGTCCGATTCGCGATACCACGCCAGCCCACTCAACACCGCCGGGCATTGATGGGCCAACCGGTCGCGCAGGGCCTCCAGCGGCGATCCGGGGGCGGGGAGCGCGGAGGCTTCCAATTCCAAGGAATCGATTTCGAGCGGAGACGGACCGCCGGCCCGGCCGTAAAGGTCTTCCAGGGATTTGGCTTCCGGAAACCGGGCGAGCAAGGCGGCCACGTCCTTCCCAAAGGATTCCAGCGCGTGCACCTGCAGGGCCCCTTCGATCGCCCGCGCGGTTGGAACCCGGTCCCTTGCCGCCGAATCGAATTTTTTTGCGGCCCCCCGGGGCAACGCGCTCAGACCCGTCATCAGAAGAGCCAGGGCCAGCGCCCCGCGAACGGATCCCTGGGTGACCCAGCGATCCAAACGGGTGGCGATTTGCGGAGAGTCGCCCCGGCCCGAGGGACGAAAACCGGTCATCCGTTCGCTGATCTCGGCGTCGTCGTCGTTGGAAATTTCCATTACGCCTCCGTCGGCCCAACGGAGGGCCGCGGTGGCGTTGTCGTCCCCGTTGTGGGCAATGACGACCCCCCGGGGCGCCGAAACGTTTTTGATTTCGGCCGGTCCCTGGGGCTTCTCCCAGGCGCGTTCGTAGGCGTCGTGGCGGTTTCGGTCGCCCACGAAGAAAATGGATTCCGTTCGCGCTTCGCTTTCATGGGGATGGGCGTTCTTGGCCACGGGAGGCGCCAGATTGGTCCCGTAACGCGTGTGGGCGATGGCCACGATCTTGTTTAACCCGCCGAACCCATCGCGTTCGGCGGCGGCGCCCAAACGATCCCGGCTTCGGGCCATGAGTTCGGCCAACGGCGAACGCCGGCTCTTTTCCTTGGCCGTTTTCTCAACGCGAAAACCGATTTCGATGTGTCCGTTTTCGCGGGCGACGACCGAGGCCACGCCGCCCGATTGCCCCCCCCGGTGAAGGGTTCGGCGCGTGGCCTTGTCCAGGAGACTG
>DAOQNO010000126.1:0-5048 GCA_035332125.1 Elusimicrobiota bacterium
GAGCAGGGAGCGCGCCTCGTCTTTCAAGGAGCCCCATTGGGCTTCGGTTGTGGAGACCGTCCCTTTTTCAACGGATAGCAGGGCGAGGTCCTCGCCCTCGAAAGTGGCTTCCCGATAGAACCCGCGGTTTAAGGCGTCGTAGATGTAATGGTCCCGGAAAAGCTGGGTCACTTTGTCGCCTTCCACGGTGCGGGCGGCGTAGGTGGAGAGAAGGCGGGAACCGTCCTTGTAGGTGACGCGGACGTCGGTGACGGCCGGGCGGTCGGGGGCCGAGGCCGAAAGGGCGATCTCGCGCCAGGCGGTGGCCCGGCCCTGGGCGTCAAACACCTTGTCCACGGCGCGGGTCACGGAGAGCGATTGGTCGAAGGTCCCCAGCGCCGCGGCGGCGGACTGGAATCCCGCGGGGATCTCCTCGAGGTTGGCGCCGCCGGCCTTTTCGTGAATTCGATAAACCAGCTCGGAGACGGCTTCGCGGTCCAGGGCCGGATTTGCGCTGCCCCGACCACCGGCCACGTCGGCGAGCCAGACGCCCAGGCCTTCCAGGAAGTCTTGGGTGGGGGAAACCATATTGTCCGTCGCCCAGGCCAGAATTTCCGAAGTCAGATTGGCCGTGTTTTCCAAGAGTTGGCGCAGACCGGCCCGGATATTTCCGCCCGCCTTCGCGCCGCCCCTCAGCAGATCGCCCAGGCGCCGGAGCGCGTCGTTTAATCGATTCACATCGCCGGTCGTGGTTTCGGCGCCGAGCGAACGGCCCTCGGCGTCGTAGGCCATGTCGGCGATTCGGACCCGCCGGGCCTTTTCGGGCGATAAATCGTCCAGCAGGACATCGACCGTGGAGGCCAATTGGCCTTTGAGATGGCCGGGCCCGTTGTCGTCGTAGTACGTGGCGCTTTCCCGAAGACGGGAGCTCGTCGACGATTTCGTCTCGCCGTTGTCCGTCAACGTGGTCGTTTGGGTTTCCTTAAAAGCGGTCAGGCGGCCCTGGGTGTCGTAAGCCCCGTCGGTCCAGCGGGTGGCGGCCGATTCCACCGCGCCGTTGGCATACCGCTTGGTGGTGACGGCGGCGTAGGAGGACGCTTGGTTTTGAAGGGTGTAGGCCCCGGCCGTGTGCTCGGTGGAAAACTCGTAAAGGGGCCGGCCGTCTTTGGCGACCGATCCGGTTTCCGTATACCCCAGGGAGCGGCCCCGGGCGTCGGTGCCCTTGGAGGTCCAATGGGAGCGGGTGATTCCGTCCGCGTCGGTGCGCTCTTTATCAAAGGAGATTAAATCCCCGGCCAGTCCGTAAACCTGTCCGGTTTGGGAATAGGCGTAATCGCCTTCGGCGGCGGAATGCCCCGTGACCCGCCGGCCGGTCGACTGGCCCAAATCGTTAAACCCCGTGGTTTCGTTCCGTTCATGGAAGGCGCCCGATTCCCGGAAACCGGTGGTTTCGGTGGCCGCTTCCCGGCCCAGGGCATCGTATTCCGCAACGACGGTTTGATGGACCATGGACCCGCCGGAAACGCCTTCCTCGTGGTAGGAAACCCGCCGTCCGAAATCATCGAAGGCGACCGCGGACCGCTCGATGTTGGAGGGGCCGCCCGGGCCGGTGGATTGCTCAACGGAATGAACCGGGCGGCCTTTCAGGTCGAAGCCGACATGGAAGGTGTTGGCGGTGTAGGCCGAGCCGTTTCGCGCGCCCGCTTCGGTGGCGGCGATGACCCGGCCCGCCCCGTCGTAGCTCAGGGTTTTCTGGGCGTCGGCCCTCATGGAAAGCCCGGGCCCGGTGGAAAGGGTTTGCTCCCGATAGGAAGCCAATTGCCCCAGGGGGGAATAGGCCATTTCGGATTTGACGATTTCGTCCGCGACGACGGTTTGGCCAGGGTGGGTGATGCGCTCCCGGCTGGCGATCATTTGCCCGGCGGCGTTCTCCTCCAGCCCCGTGGTCTCGCTGTGGGTGCGAAGGCCCAGGCCGTCCACCGAGTCCTCGGTGAATCCGGTCAGGACGCCCGCGGCCGAATATCGGTTTTCCCGGCGGGTCGTCGTTTTGGCCAGGGGGGAAAAATCCTCGGAGCGATCCTCGGTGTAGGAGAGAGCCCGACCCCCCAGGTCCGCCACCAGGTTCGTCCGGCGGAGGGTTGAATAGGCGTCGGTTTCGAGGGTTTCGTCCTGGGAAAAAGCCAACCGGTGGGTCGTCTCAGTGCGATCGCCCTTGACGCCCAAAACGACGAGGGTATCGTCCTGGGTGTGAAGGGATCTCCCGTCCGAGACGCCGGTCGTAAGGACGGTTTGTCGGTAGCCCGTGACGAAACCGCCGGCCAAAACGGCTTCCTCCGTCCGGCGGACGGTGGTGACATCCAGGGGTTGGCCGTCCCATTCCCCGATGGTTCGGGTGACTTCCCGTCCGCCGGCCAGGACGCCGGCCCGGTCGTAGGTTTGCTCGGCCGTTCGGGTTTCGATGGTCACGCCGGGAAGGTCCGTGCGCTGGGTCACCTGCAAGGAATCCGTCAACCGCCCTTGGGCGTTGTAGACGGCGCCGGAAAGGCGGGTGGTGATGGAGAGGCCCCGGGCGTCGGTGGTCGTTTCGGTGGATTCCGTCGCGAGCCCTTTGGCATCGAACCGGCCCGACCAAAATTTGGTTTTTTCGCTATCGCCCGCGCCCGTGATTTCCCGGGAGGCGGTCGCCCGGTCGTATTCGTCAAAGGCGTCGACGGACCAACGGGCGACGTCCGCCGCGCCGTCGGCGGACAGGAGCGTGTCGGCCGTGGAGGCCAACCGGCCCCGGCCGTCGTATTCCGCCTGGTGGGTCCGTTCGGTCGTTTCGCCCAGGGCGTTGGTGGCGGTGGTTTGGGTTAGCGTGGCTTGGCCGAAGGCGTCAAAGGACAGCACTCGGACCGTCTGCCGACCGGTGGCATCGGGGGAATATCCGCCCCGGGCCGCCAATTCGTCGTTGTATTGCGCCAAACGTCCCGCGGCGTCGTAGGTCATGGCGCTTCGAAGGGTGGTCATGGTCCGGCCGGAGGGAATCGTTTCGACCAATTGGTAGCCCGAGAGTCGATCCTTCGCGTCGTAGCCCGCGGCCGTCCAGCGGGCGGCGGTGCGCTGGCCAAAGATGTCCTCCGACCATTCGTCGTAGGATTGGGCGCGACCCAGAGAATCGTAGGTCAATCCCTCCTGTCCCCGGCGGGTGACATTGCCCAAGGCGTCAGTGGATTCTTCGCTGAAGGAGGCCAACCGATGGTCGGTCCCGTAAAACCCGCTCCATTGACGAAGGGCCGTGTGACCCCGGTCGTCCACCGTCGATTCGGAGTAGGCGGTGAGCCGGCCGTCCTTGTAAGACCCGGCCGTCCAGGTTCGAGCCGATTCCAACCCGTGGCCGTCCACGTTTGTTTCGCGATAGCGGAGAAGGTCGCCTTTGGCGTTGTATTCCGCCCCCGACCAGCGGCGGCTCGTGGAGACGGCCTGGGCGTCCACGTTCAACTCCTCAAAGTCGGTCAGGCGGCCGTGGGCGTCGTATTGGCCGCCCCGCCAGGACCGCCGCGACTCGCCCTCGGGACTTTTCACGGTTTCCGTAAATTCTGCCACGTTGCCCCGGGCGTCGTAGCGGGCCCCGCCCCAGGTCAGAACCCGGCTTTCGCCGGAGGGGTCGGTGTCCTTCTGGGTGTAACTTTTTAAAGAGTTGTTTTCGTCGTAGGTTGCGCCGCCCCACTCCCGGCGGCTTTGGCGGCCCTGGGCGTCGGTCGTGGTTTCCCTGTAGGAGGTCAGGCGCCAGGCGTCTTTGCCGTCCCGTTGGTATTTCTGGTAGACGGCGCCGGACCAATCCTTGGATTGGGCGACGCCGTTTTCCTCGGACTCTTCGTGGAAGGAAAGAAGATTGCCGTCCCCGTCGTAGGAGGAACCGGTCACGGTGCGCCGGGAGGTTTGGCCGAATTTGTCGGTGGCGGTTTCCTGATAGGAAATCGGATTCTTCCCGCCGTCGCCGTAGGTCAGCCCGGTCCGTTCGATTTTGGTCTCGTTTCCGAGGGGGTCCCAGGTGGTTTCGGCGAAGGAGGCCAAAACCGACTTCCCGTTGGCCCCGTCCGCGTAGGATCCTGTCCAGTTTTTGGTGGTCAGATGACCGTCGGCGTCCCGGAAGATGGTTTTGGAGGAAAGGAGATTTGCGTGTCGGTCGTAGGCCATGTCCACCACGTCCTGGTGGCCGACCCGGCCCTGCCCGTCGGTGATTTTTTCGTTTTCGATGCGGTGGACCCGGCCGTTTTTAAACCACATTCGGCGGCCGTCGGGGTAGGATCGGAATTGGAATCCCCCGGCGGAGGCCAGGGTTTGGGAGAACTGAGCCCGCTTCATTTCAATTTCCGAGGAGAATTGGGCGGCCGTCTGGAAGCGTTCCAGCGCGGCCTGGAACACCTGGGGCGTCAGGTTCTCCGACGATCCACGGTCCAAAGAACGGCCCTGGAGCCGGGCGAAACGGTTGTTGAGCCCCTCCACCATGGTGTCCAGGCTGTGGAGGCGTTGGCGCAGGCGGTCGGGGCTGAAGTAGTCGCCGTCCTCCCGGGAAGTGGAGAACTCGTCGTATTGGCGGGAGGAGAAGGACGCCCGGCTCTGGGCCCGGGCCTGGGAAAAGGGGGACGCCAGGGTGACGAAAAGGAAGGCCCCTGCCGTCGATAAACGCAGGGCGGGGAAAGCCCACCGCCCGCAAACAAAACCGACCCGGCGTAGGCGCCGGGCCAGAAGAAAAAAGGGTCGAATCCACAGAGGTTTGGCGGTCGCCATGCCCTCGTTTCCTCGCGTCGAATTAATATTTAAAAGAAGTGTGCAGCCCTGGGTGAGTTGCTACTACTATATTACGGAATAAAAAAGATGTCAATCAGTAAAAACCTCTAATTTCCAACATTTTTACACACTATTTAAGGGAGGAGAGATTATCGATTTCTCGATCAGCAGGGTGCGGCGGGCGTAAGTCAAACGATTCAGCATTTTAACCGGGGACGGACGGGAGATCCACTCCCGATATGACCCTGGAAAATCTTTGGGCAAGAACCAACGAATCCACAAAACTATTTGATTTT
>DAOQNO010000127.1:0-5035 GCA_035332125.1 Elusimicrobiota bacterium
CGCCGATTTTGATTTCCGTCTTCTTTTTGCGCGCCGTCGCCCCCACCACCGCCAACAGGGCCGCCGTCCACCAAACCGGTCGAATCATGTCGCCGCTCCTTTAATCAAGTGGTCTTCCGCAAGGATAATGGGTATTTTCGAAAAATCAAGGGGCGGGCGGGGCTCCCGGGCCTGAAGTTTGGAATTGTTATAATCCAAAGCGCCCGTGATTTCCGCCCCCGCCATTGTTCTCGACCGAATTTGCCGCGATTTTTCCGGGATTCCGGCCGTGGCGGATTTATCCTTTGAAGTAAACCCCGGGGAGGTGGTCGGGCTCCTGGGTCCCAACGGCGCGGGGAAGACAACGACCCTGCGCGTCCTGGCGGGGGCGCTGGCCCCCTCCCGGGGGCGCGCGCGGATCGGCGGCGCGGACGTTTTCGATTCGCCCCCCGACCGGCGGGCGCTTGTCGGGTATTTGGCCGAAGGCAATCCCCTCTACGAAACTCTCGACGTCTGGCAACTCTTTTCCTTTCTGGCCAAACTTCGCGGCCTGTCCAACGGGCAAACCCGGGACCGGTTTCGCCTTCTGACCGCCGAATGCGGCCTTTCCTCGGTGGTCGATCGGCCCGTTCATCAACTTTCCAAAGGATTCCGGCAGCGGCTGGGCCTTGCCCTGGCTTTGGTCAACGACCCCCCGGTGTTGCTGTTGGACGAACCGGGAACCGCCCTCGACCCCCACCAACGCAAGGACCTTTGGGAACTGATCGGGCGGATCCGACGGGACAAGGCCGTGCTTCTTTCCACCCACATCCTGCCGGAAGCGGAATCCCTGTGCGACCGGTTGATTGTCCTCCACCGCGGGCGCCTCGTGGCCCAGGGAACGCCTTCCCACGTCGCCGCGACTTTTTCCGCCCCCGCGGCGCTGAGAATCCGGCTCCGGGGGCCCCGGGACGCGGCGGCCAACCTGTCCGTCTTGGAAGGGGTGACCTCGGTGGAAACGCTTCCCGACTCGGACGACGGCGACGTCCAACTTCGGATCCATTTCACCGCCGACCCCCGGGACGCCGTGGCCCGGACCGCGGTGGCCCACGGTTGGGTTCTGCGCGACATTCAATTGGAGCGGCCGTCCCTCGACGACGTTTTTCGCCGGTTGGCCCCCCCCCATGCGCCTTGACCGCGTCGCCCGGTTGGCCCGGAAGGAATGGGCGGAACAGGCCAACGGAACGTTGTGGTTCCTGACCCAAGGCCTGCTGTTGTTTCTCCTGGGCTGGGCCCAGACCTCTTCCCTATTCCTGAACGGCCAGGCCGATCTGTTCGAGTACTTCGACGTCCTCCCATTTTTGTTCGCCGTTTTCATGCCCGCCTTCACCATGCGCCTGTTCGCCGAAGAGTACCGGCTGGGGACCTTCGATCTTCTGGCCGCGCAACCCGTCAGCGACGCCGAATTGGTTGCCGGGAAATTCGTGGCGGCCCTGGGCGGCTTGGGGGCGACCCTCCTGGGAGGCCACGCGCTCATCGTCCCGTTGCGGTACCTGGGTCGACCGGACGTGCGGGCCCTCGAAGTCGCTTTTTTGGGCGCCGCCTTGGTGGGGGCCTTTTTTTTGGCGCTGGGACTGTGGGCCTCGACCATGACCCGCAGCCAAGCCGTCGCGCTTTTGGCGGGTTTTCTCTTGTGTTTCACGTTCCTGGGGTTGGGGCCCGCCGGACGTTATCTCGCCGGGCCGGTCGGCGGGGGGCTCGCTTTCCTGGGCGTTGACGGGCATTTCGATTCCTTTCGCCGCGGCGTGATCGACGCTCGCGACGTCCTTTACTTCTTGTCCGGAACGGCGGCGGGTTTGCTCGGCGCGTACGCAGGCGTGGCCGGTCGCCGATGGCGTTGACCCCGGCGCTTCCCCACCGGCGCGCCCGGCGCGTTGCCCTGGCCAGTGGGCGCGGCCTGGTCGTCGCGCTGTTCCTCCTGTTTCTCAATCTGGCGGCGGGACGTTTTTCCTTTCGCTGGGACGGGACCGGCGACCGGCGCTACTCCTTGGCCCCGGCCACCCGACGCCTCTTGGAAGGGTTGGACGATCCGGTCCGCGTCACCTTCTACCTCACCCCGGACCTCCCCCAACCCCACGCGGCCCGGGGGCGGTTTGTGTCGGATTTTCTTGAGGAATGGCGCGTCGCCGGACGCGGGCGACTGATCCCGGAGGTCGTGCATCCCGACGGGTCGGACGCGGTGAACCGGGACCTCCGGGCGGCAAACCTGGTGCCGACCGGATTCACCGAAATTGCCGACGACCGCTACCGCGTCCGCGAAGGGTACATGGCGATCGTCCTGCGCTATCGGGACCGGACGGAAATCCTCCCTTACGTGAAGGACTCCCTCGGCTTGGAATTCGATTTGGCGGCGCGCCTTCGGTCCCTGGTTTCTCCCCGCCGCAAAACCCTGCTTCTGATTGGCGGACACGACGAGTTGACCGCGGAGGCCTTGAAAGCCGGTCCCGGCGCCGGCCTGTTCTCCGAATTCACCGTGGAATCGGCGCCTCTGAGCACGGAAACGGGCGTTTCGCCGGACGCCCTGCTTCTTCTCGGCCCCAAGCGAACCCTCGAAGCCAGGGAGATCGACGTCTTGGATTTATTTCTTTCAAGCGGAGTGCCGGTCATTGTGGCCTTCAACCATCGGTCCATCAACCCCAAAGGCTTCCGATCGTTCCCCATCGACACCGGGCTGGGGGCGCTCTTGGCCCATTACGGCGTCCGGTCCGATCCGGCCTTCGTCATGGATCTTCAATGCCAAACGTTGGGGTTTCAAAACGCCCAGGGGGCCTTTCGCGCCCGTTATTGGCCCTTCGTTTCGGTGACGCTGTGGAACCCCGATCACCCCGCGACCCGGAACCTCGACGAAGCCGTGTTTCCCTTCTGCCATCCCCTTCGGCCAACGGGCGACGCTCTTAAAACCTCCCGCTGGACGACGTTGGCGCGTTCGTCCTTTGACAGTTGGACCTTTGACGGGAACGTCACGCTGGACCCGGTGGCGCTGCCCCTATTGCATAACGCTCGAACGTCCGGACCGTTCACCCTGGCCGCCTTGGTCGAGGGGTCCACGACGTCTTTCTCCCCGCCGGCGCGGAGGGTCCCCCGCTTCTCCCTCTCCGTTTTGGGAACGGCTTTCTTGGCGGATCCCCGCGCCCCGCATCCCGCCGGCAACGAGCTTTTTCTTGTCCAACTTCTGCAATGGGTCACCCGGGACACCGACCTGGGCGATCTCCCTCGGAAGGGGGCCGCGCAGCGCCCCCTGCGCCCGGCGGGTCGGGTCGCCCGATGGGTCACGAAGGGGATTGGTTATTTTTTCGCTCCGGCGGGGGTGCTTGTCGTTATCGGATTTTACCGGCGGCGCCGGGACCGGTGGCGGGCGATCTGGCGCGCGGAGGTGGGTCGTGTTTAAGCCGAGGGAGAATAATTCCTTAACGGCCGGGCGACCGGAAATCGATCGGACTCTCACCGGGGGCCGAACGGCCGAGAAAGGCGTCGAAACCTCGCCGTCGCGAAAAATCCGTTTAAGCGGGGACCCGCTTTTTCCCGCTTCGGAGGGAGGCGCCCAGTCGCCGGGCGTTAAACCGCCGAAACAATGACCGCCCACGCCCGATGGATGACGGGATTGATGGTCGCGACGGCGGTTTTGGCCATCGTTTACTTCGCCCCGGAACGGGGACCGGTTCGTCTCATCGCCCCCACCCCCCCCGTCCCGGCCAATCCCCATCGAATCACGGTGATTTACATGGACGAAGAAATTTGGCTGGAACGTGAAAAGGGGGGCTGGTGGATTGTTCGTCCCCACCGGTGGCGCGCCGCCGGGGAACGCGTTGAAAAGCTTTTGGACACCCTCGGCCGATTCTCCCTTTGGAACAAAATCACCGACAAAACCGACACCGATTCCCTTTACGAATTAAGCGATCGTCGCGTGACCGTTCGGGTCGTTGGAAGCAACGAACAAGAGACGCTTGAATGGTCTTTTGGGAAAAACACGGACGTGAAAAACCGACTTTTCGCGCGTTGCAGCGCACGGTCGGGGGTGTATGCGGTGGACGGTTTATCCCGGGCGAGCTTGGGGTATACCTGGGGCCATTGGATGGATGCGCGGTTGTTTCCCTTCGAAGCGGACGACCCCGTCATTGAGGCGGCGGGAAAGGGGCCGCGCGGGGCTTTTCACCTCCGAAAGGATTCGGTGGGATGGACCCTCGATGGTCGCCGGGCCGACTCCGCCGCGGTGGAAACCTGGACGCGGGCCCTGGCCGAAGTTCGATTCTTGCAATGGGAAAGCCCAACGCCGCCCGTGTCGGGGCACGGGCCCGCCCTCCACCTCCGCTCGGCCCGAGGCCGACATTGGTCGGTCGAGATGGACACTTCACCGGAGAGCAACGGGAATTTTACCCTCCGCCACTCGGATTTGCCGGGGCATCTCCTTCTGACCGGTCCAAACGCCAACGTCCTTTTCCCCACTCCCGCGGCGCTCCAAAAACACCGGGGAACCTTGAAGCCCGCCGACTAGCGCTGCGACCGGAAAAACCGGACGAGCCCGCGACGGATGCGCTCCGCGGCCCGGCCGTCCCCGAAAGGGTGTACCCGTCGGGCCATGCGTCGATAGAGCGGCCCGTCGTCCAATAGCCGTTCCACCCGTCTCTGCACCGACGCGCCGTCGGTGCCGATCACCCGGGCGACCCCGGCGCGGACGGCCTCGGGCCGCTCCGTTACCCGGCGCACCACCAACACGGGCTTGCCCAGGCTCGGCGCTTCCTCTTGAATCCCCCCGGAATCCGTCACGACGAAAAGGGATTTTTTTAGCAGGTAAATCATCGGGCCGTATTCCAAGGGCGCCGTCAACGCCACGTTGGACCGGGACCCGAGGATTTTTCGCACCACGGCGCCCACGTTGGGGTTGGGATGGACGGGGAGCACGAACCCCCGATCCGGCCGGGCCCGGGCCACGCGCCCCAGGGCTTCGCATATTTCCTCCAGGGGCCGTCCGAAATTCTCCCGCCGGTGCACGGTCGCCAAAACAAAAGGACCCCGGGCG
>DAOQNO010000128.1:0-4981 GCA_035332125.1 Elusimicrobiota bacterium
GGCATGACCAACGCGGGCGACCAGCGGTTGTTGTGCGCCGAATGCGGGGGGAATTTCGTTTTCGAAGCGGGCGAGCAGGCCTTTTTCGCCGAGCGGGGGTTGACCCCGCCCAAACGGTGCCCCGATTGCCGTAAGAAAAACCGCGGCCGCCGCCGCTTTGGACGGGGCCGGGGCCGTTGAAAGCCCTCCCCCTTTCGAACGCCGATCTCCCGCCGGGCTTCGCCCTGCACGGCCTGCGGGCCGGCATTTCCAAAAAGGCGGGCAAAAAAGACCTGGCGCTGTTCCTCTCGGAACGGCCCGCCCGGGCGGCGGGGGTTTTCACGACCAATCTCGTCAAAGCCGCGCCGGTCCGCTATTGCCAGAAGAAATTGGCGGCCTCCCGGTCGGCGCGGGCCGTGGTGATCAATTCCGGCTGCGCCAACGCCTGCACGGGCCGCCCCGGCGCGGCGGACACCGCCTGGACCGCCGCCACCCTGGGGCGGGGGTTGGGGTTCAAGCCGTCGGACGTTCTGGTCGCCTCGACCGGCGTTATCGGCCGCCCCTTGCCGCGTCCGGCCCTGGGCCGCGGCCTTCGGGACCTGATCGGCCGGGTGGAAAAAAAACAGGCGGGTCAAACGGCCGACGCCGTCCGGGCCATCATGACCACGGACACCCGGCCCAAAGCCGCCCGGGCGACGTTTAACATCGGCGGGCAAACCCGGGTTGTGTGGGGATGCGCCAAGGGCGCCGGCATGATCCACCCCAACATGGCCACGATGCTTTCGGTCGTGCTGACCGACGCGGGGGTTCCGGCCCCGGCGCTCCAGCGCGCCCTGGCGGCCGCCGCCCGGGGGACCTTCAATTGCGTGAGCGTCGACGGAGACACCTCCACCAACGACAGCTTGTTCTTGTTGGACAACGGAGCCCCGCGGTCTTATTCCCCGAAGGAATTGTCCGCTTTCCAATCGGCCCTGGAGGAAGTGTGTCTTTCCCTGGCGGGCCAGATCGCCGCCGACGGGGAAGGCGCCACGCGGGTGGCGTGGATCTTCGTCCAAGGCGCCCGGACCGAAAAGGCGGCCCATCAATTGGCCGCGACGGTCGCCACCTCCGCCCTGTTTAAAACCGCGCTTCACGGCGCCGATCCCAACTGGGGGCGGGTGTTGGCCGCCCTGGGCCGGGCCGGCGTTCCCTTTGACCCGGACCGGGTGGACGTGCGCATCGGCGACACGCTGGTTTGCCGCGCCGGCGGGCGGGCGCCCCATTCGGAAAAGGCGGTCCACCAAGCCCTGAAAAAAGACCGGGTCACGGTCACGGTCGACCTCCATCAAGGGAAGGCCTGGAGTCACTACGTGACCTGCGACTATTCAAAAGATTATATTTCGATCAACGCCGATTACACGACCTGACGTCGGTTCTTTAGAACGGGGGAATCGGTGAAAACCCGGACCTTCCGCCTTCAAAAAGGGGCCCTGGTCCCCGCCCGGATCGCCGAGACCGTCGAACTTCTTCGGGCCGGCGGGGTGGCGGTTTTTCCGACGGACACGGTGTACGGGTTGGGGGCGAGCGTTTTCCGCCCGACGGCGATCAAAAAGATCTACGCCTTGAAGGGCCGGTCCTATAAAAAGCCCCTGCCCTTCCTGGTGGCCGGTCTCGAGCAGGCGCTGGCCCTGGTGGAGCCCCCCGACGCCCGGCTCCGAAAGGTGCTCAAAAAATATTGGCCGGGGCCGTTGACGGTGGTGTTCAACACCTCGCCCCTGGGCCGCTGGACGACGGGGGGAAAGGACACCCTGGCCCTGCGCGTTCCCGACCACCCCGTGGCCCTCGGCCTGCTTCGGGCCATGAACGCGCCCCTGGCGGTCACGAGCGCCAACCGGTCCGGCCGCCCCGAAGCCACGACCGGCGCCCGGGCGGCGGCCCTCTTCGCCGGGAAAGTGGACGTGTTGGTGGACGGCGGCCCCTGCCCCGGCGGCGTTCCGTCGACGGTGCTGGACGTGTCCAGCGTGGTGTGGACCCTGCGCCGGGAAGGCGCCGTGCCCAAATCGGATTTGCTTCGATACATGGCCTAAGGAGACAGCGATGAGCGAGTTGAAGAAAGCGGACCCCCAAGTTTATCGGATCGTCCAGGACGAAACCCACCGGCAGGAGGAGGGTTTGGAGATGATCGCTTCGGAGAACTACGTGTCCGAAGCGGTCCTGGAAGCCCAGGGATCGGTGCTGACGAACAAATACGCCGAAGGCTACCCGGGGAAGCGCTACTACGGCGGCTGCGAGGAAGTGGACAAGGTGGAGACCCTGGCCATTGAGCGGGTCAAGGCCCTGTTCGGCGCCGAGCACGCGAACGTGCAGCCCCACTCCGGGTCCCAGGCCAACATGGCCGTCTACATGGCGGCCCTCCAGCCCGGGGACACGATCATGGGGTTGGAATTGTCCCACGGCGGGCATCTGACCCACGGCCATCCGCTCAACTTTTCCGGCAAGTATTTCAAGATCGTGTCCTACGGGGTTCACCCCGAAACCGAGCGCGTGGATTACGACAAGTTGGAGGCCCTGGCCCGGGAACACAAGCCCAAAATGATCGTCTCGGGCGCGTCCAATTATTCCCGCCTCTGGGAGTGGGAACGCCTGCGGGCCATCGCCGATTCCGTCGGGGCCCTGCACTTCGCCGACATCGCCCATTACGCCGGCTTGATCGCCGCCGGGGAATACCCCTCGCCCGTGGCCCACGCCGATTTCGTCACCACGACCACCCACAAGACCCTTCGGGGCCCCCGGGGCGGCGTCGTGATGTGCAAGGAGCGGTTCGCCAAGGACATCGACCGGGTGGTGTTTCCCGGGGTTCAGGGCGGCCCGTTGATGCACGTCATCGCGGCCAAAGCGGTCGCCTTCGGCGAGGCGTTGAAACCCGCCTTCAAAAAGTACCAGGCCCAGGTGCGCGTCAACGCCCAAGCCCTGGCCGCGGCCCTGGTCAAGCACGGTTTTCGAATCGTGGCGGGGGGGACCGACAGCCACGTCATGTCCGTCGATCTCCGGCCCAAATCCGTCACCGGGAAAGACGCCGAAGTCGTGCTGGGGAAGGCCGGCATCACCGTCAACAAAAACACGATCCCCTTCGATCCGGAGAAGCCCTTCATCACCTCCGGGGTCCGCCTCGGCACCCCGGCCCTCACCACCCGGGGCATGAAAGCCAAGGAGATGGAAAAGATCGCCGGCTGGATCAACGCGGCCATCGAGGGCCGTTCGGACGACAAGGCCCTGGCCAAAATCCGGCGGGAAGTGGAAACGCTCTGCAAAAAGTTTCCCCTCTACCGCCACCGATTGAAACGGGGATAATTCCTGCCCCTCCTGCTCGCCGTCGGTTTTTTCACGGCCCTCGCGGTCGCCGCGGGCTTGACGCCCTCCTTCGCCGCTCTCTCGCGGCGCTGGGGGGTCCTGGACGTTCCCGACGAGCGAAAAGTTCACCGGACGCCGATCCCCCGCTGGGGCGGCGGCGCCATCGCCGCCGGGGTCTTCGCGGCCCTGGGCGCCTTGGCCCTGTTCGTTCCCCGATTTCGCACGCTGTTGGCCTACCAACACCGAGTGGTCAAGGACGGGCAGATCGTGGGCACTCTGGGGCTTGGTTCCCAACTCACGGGCATCCTTTTGGGCGCGTCCTTTTGCGTTGTCCTCGGCATGTGGGACGACCGCCGTTCCCTCCCTCCCATCGTCAAACTGCTCGCCCAAATCATCGCCGCTTACGTGGCCATGATGTACGGCGTTCGCATGGCCGGCTTGGCCCTGCCCGGCCTGGGGTTCGTCGAGTTTCCCCTGTTCCTATCCCAAATCATCACGCTCCTTTGGCTGTTGGGATTCATGAACGCCATTAACTTGGCCGACGGGCTCGACGGGCTGGCCGCGGGGTTGGCGGCCATCGCCGCCGTGACCTTCTTGTTCGTGGCGTTGCTCCAGGGGGAAACCCGGATCGTCCTTTACGCCAAGCAACTCAAATTGGCGGCGGTCCTGGCGGCGGCCGTCGGCGGGGCCTGCCTGGGTTTTTTGATATTCAATTTTCACCCGGCGCGCATTTTCATGGGGGACGGCGGCACGCTCTTTTTGGGCTTCATGCTCGGGTCCATCAGCGTGGTGGGCACGTTAAAGACCAGCGCCGTGCTGGCCTTCCTGATCCCGGTGATCGTGGTCGCCCTGCCGGTGACCGACACGGCGTTTGCCATCGTGCGCCGTTACCGTCGGGGAAACGGCGTGATGGCCGCGGACCGGGGGCACTTCCACCACCGACTCCTGGACCTCGGCTGGACCCAGCGGGAGGTCGTCTTGTTGGTTTACGTGCTCACGTTGATCTTGTCCATGGCGGCGCTCCTGTTGACGTTTTTTCGGGGCCGCGTGTGAAACGTTCGACCCCCAAGAAAATCCTTTTTGTGTTCGGCACCCGGCCCGAGGCCATCAAAATGGCCCCGGTCATTTTGGCCCTTCGGAAGCGTCCGGCGGAATTCAACGTGCGAATCGCCGTGACCGCCCAGCACCGGGATCTGCTGGACCCCGTTTTGAAGCTCTTTGGAATTCGTCCCCACCACGATTTGGGAATCATGCGCCCGGGCCAGTCGTTGACGGACGTTTCGGTCCGTGCGTTGTCCCGCCTGGAGCCCGTGATTCGCTCCGAAAAGCCGGACCTCGTGTTGGTCCACGGCGACACGACCACCGCCCTGATGGGGGCCCTGGCCGCGTTTTATCAGCGGGTTCCCGTGGGACACGTGGAGGCGGGCCTTCGCTCCGGCGACGATGCCAACCCCTTTCCGGAGGAAGCGAATAGACGGTTGACCGACGGCCTGAGCGTCCTCCATTTTGCCCCCACCGTTGATGCCCGGCGGAATTTGTTGCGGGAGGGGCGCCCGGCCTCCGGCGTGGTCGTCACGGGGAACACGGCGGTCGACGCCCTGGATTTGGGATTGGCCCGTCTGGGATCTCAAACGCCGGCCCTGCCGCCCGGGGGGGCCCGGATCGCCCGGGG
>DAOQNO010000129.1:0-4969 GCA_035332125.1 Elusimicrobiota bacterium
CTTTTCTTTGGGCGGCCAAAGAAAAGTAGGTTGCCGCCGGGCAACCCCCGGCGACTTGGATTTTCCGGGTGTGGGCCTGGAAGGCCCACGACTTTGAATTTATGAGAAATTCAAAATCACCCCTCATCCTGACCTTCCCCCTCAAGGGGAGAAGGTAAAACGAGAAGAAATTTAAACCGATCATGGAAAATACATTGACCGAAAACACTCCGACGCTCCCGGGAGGATCCGAAGCCTGGTGGCTGCTAACCCGCGCCGCCGACCTCGGACGGACCCTCGTGGTCTGCGCCACGGACGAGGCCGCGCAGAACCTCTTCGACGACCACACGGCTCTGGCCCGCTGGAAATCCCCGGAATCCCCCCCGACGGCCCGGTTCTTTTCTGAGGAGGAGGAAGAGCGCCTGGCCGCCCTTTCCGCCTGGAGCGGCCCCGACGCCTCCGCGAACCTTCTGATCGCCTCCCTGGACAGTCTGACCGTCCCCCTGCCCGCGCCCGGGACCTTTTTCGGCGACCATCAAAAAGTGTCCCTCGGGGACCGGACCAACCGGGACGAATTTTTCGGAAAGCTCATGAACCAGGGGTACGAACGCGTGGACACCGTCGAAAAAATCGGCGAGGTGGCGGTGCGCGGCGAAGTGATGGACCTCTGGTCCCCCGGGTGGGAGGGCCCCCTGCGGCTTCTCTGGCCCTTCGACCAGATCGAATCCCTGCGGAAAATCGACCTCAACACCCAACGGTCCACCGACGAAATCCTCGAGGAATGGGTCCGACCCGCGCGCTTGAAAGACGAGGGGCACACCCTGCTCGATTTCCTGAAAGACGGAACCCTCTTCGAATCCCGCCTGCCGCCGGGAGCCGCCCCGGCCCGCGACGGACGGCGCGTCGTCCACGCGCCGCTGGAACCCACGGCCGCGGCCCCCGGTTACGAACCCGTCCCCCCCTTCGCCGGCCGGGCCGACCTGTTGGCCCGGAGCGTGGCGGAATGGCTGGCCACGGGTTGGCGGGTCTTGATCTTTTGCCACAACGCCGGCGAACAGGAACGGGTGGAAGAACTTTTGTTGGAACAAGACCGCGGCCTGGCCGAGGCCTTTGAAACCCGCCGCATCGACCTGCCCCTGGGCCACCTGGTGCACGGGTTTTTGGATCCCGGGGAAAAACGGGCGGTCCTTTCGAACGGGGAGATATTCGGCCGGATTCGACGGCGCCTGCGCCTGCCCAAATTCGTGGGCGGGGCCTCCCTGGGCCAAATCGCCGAGCTAAAAAAAGACGATTACGTGGTCCACGGGGAATTCGGCATCGGACGCTACGTGGGGTTGGAGCGAAAAAACGCCGGCGGGGTCGAGATGGATTACCTGCGGCTCGAGTACCGGGGCGGCGACCGGGTTTTTGTGCCCCTCTTTGAATTCCGCCAGGTCAAGAAGTACATCGGCGTGGAGGGAAAACGGCCCAAACTCTCCTCTCTGGACACCGCCACCTGGGACCGCACCAAGGCCGAGGTGGAAGAGGCCGTGGCCCAGCTGGCCAAGGACCTGTTGGCCCGGGCGGCGGCCCGGACCTCCCGGCCCGGTTACGCTTTCCCCCCCGACAGCCACATGGAAAAGGAATTCGCGGCCTCCTTCGTCTACGACCTGACGCCGGATCAGGCCCGGGCCATCGAGGAAACCAAACGGGACATGATGCGTCCGATGCCCATGGACCGATTGGTCTGCGGCGACGTGGGCTACGGAAAAACCGAAGTGGCCATGCGCGCGGCCCTGAAGGCCGTCTCCGCCGGGAAACAGGTGGCGCTCCTGGTGCCGACAACGATTTTGGCGGAACAGCACGGGCGGAACTTCCGCGACCGCTTCGCCGACTACCCCGTGAGCGTGGCGGTGCTTTCCCGCTTTTCGGCCCCGGCGGAGCGCAAACGGGTGATCCAGGACGTCCGGCGGGGCGTCATCGACATCATCGTGGGCACCCACGCGCTTCTTTCCCCCGAGGTCGTCTTTAAGGACTTGGGGCTCCTGATCATCGACGAGGAGCACCGGTTCGGCGTCAAACAAAAAGAGCGTTTCCTGGCCTTTCGGGACGTCGTCGACGTCCTGGCCCTATCGGCCACGCCCATTCCCCGCACCATGGGCTCGGCCCTGGGGGGCCTCAAGGCCCTCTCCGTCATCGAAACGCCGCCCGAGGGACGCCTGCCCATTCAAACCCACCTGGGGCCCTTCAACCGGGAGGTCGTGATTCCCGCGGTCGAGCAGGAACTGCGCCGAGGCGGGCAGGTGTATTACGTGCACAACCGGGTGGGGTCCATCGAAAAACGAAAGGAATGGCTGGAGAAAACCCTGGCCGAGCATGGGCTTCCCGCCAAGATCGTCATCGCCCACGGGCAAATGACCGGCCCGGCTCTCGAAAAGGTCATGTGGGATTTCCTGCACCGGAAATTCGACATTCTGTTGGCCACGAGCATCATCGAGTCGGGCCTGGACATCCCGTCGGTCAACACGCTGATCGTCGAAGAGGCCGAGGATTTCGGCCTGGCCCAGCTCTACCAACTGCGGGGCCGGGTGGGCCGGGAACGCCAGCGGGCCTACTGCTACCTGTTCTATTCCTCCGACGCCGCTTTAACCGACGACGCCCAAAAGCGCCTGTCGGCCCTGAAGGAATTCGCCTCCCTGGGGGCGGGTTTCCGCCTGGCCATGCGGGATTTGGAAATTCGCGGGGCCGGGAACCTCCTCGGCGCCGAGCAGAGCGGCCATTTGAACGCCATCGGCGTCGACCTCTACGGGCAGTTGCTCTCCGAGGAAATCGAACGTCAAAAACAAGGCGGCGGCCCCGCCGGGGACGGGACCGTGGAAACGGCCCTGGAGTTGCCCGTGTCGGCCTACCTCTCGGCGGAGGTCCTGCCGTCGGAGGCCGACCGGGTGGTGTTTTACAAGCGCCTGTTGGACGCCGGTCCGGGGGACCTGGAGGGCCTTCGGGCCGAACTCGAGGATCGCTGCGGCCGATTGCCCCCCGAGGCCGAGCGCCTCTTCGCCGTCACGCGCCTGCGGCAAACCGCCCAGGCCAAAAAGGTGGTGCACGTCGGCCTGGTGGAAGACGGTTTGGAATTTCGGTTTAGAGAGGGCACCGCCCTGGCGGGCAAGGACCTGGCCCGCCTGATGGCCGCCCACGGGGACCGGTTCCGCTTTTTACCCCCCACCAAAGACACCCCGCCGGGCATGCGATTCGAGCCGCCCCTTCCGCCCGATTTGGTGGATTGGTCCACGGCTTTTCTGGACCAACTTTCCCTGGACACCGCGGGGCAAAAAAGTTAGTTTGCCGGAATGCGAAAGCCCCCTCTTTCCCTCGCCGCCGCGGCCCTTCTGTGCGGGGCGGCCTGCCAAAAAAAAGATCCGGTCCTGGCCCGGGTCGGGACCCAGGTGGTCCGGGCGTCCTCTTTTCAAGACGAAATCAACGGCGTCCCCTTTTCCAGCCGAGCCTATTTGGGCTCCCCCGCCGGGCGGCGCGAGCTCTTGGACCTTCTGATCCGCCGGAAGATCATCCTCCAAGCGGCCCAGGACAACCCCGCCCCGGGACCGGCCCTTCGGGAACGATTGGCCGAACTGGAACTCAACTACCGCCAAAGCCGGGCCCACCTTCGTCAGAAATATTTGGAGGAGCGGGAACGCCTCTGGGTGTCCCATTTCATGGACGGTTTGAAGAAAAACCGATTGTCCGCGACCGACGACGACGTCCGTAGCTTTTGGGACACGGAAAGCGAAGTGCGCGCCCGCCACATCCTGGTCAGCGACCGGGCCCTGGCCGCGGAATTGAGGAAGAAAATCGCGGCGGGGGAAAAATTCGAGGATCTCGCCCGCGCCCGGTCCGAAGATCCGGGCACCGGCCAAAAGGGCGGGGACCTGGGGTATTTGATCCGGGGCTCCCTGGTTCCCGAATTTGAAAACGCGCTCTTTCAAATGAAAACGGGCGAGGTTTCCGACCCCGTGGCCTCCCCCTACGGTTTCCATTTGATCGAACGGACCGGGGACCGGAAATTGTCCGCCGCCCCCCTGGACGACGCCGCCAAGAAGCGAATCCGCGCCGCCCTGGAAAGCCAAAAATTTCAGCAATGGTTCGATCGGACCCGGGCCCAGTACGCGGTGTCCGTCAACGACGCCGCCTTGGACGACTTGGCGGTGTCCACGGCGCCCGGACGGCCGTAAATCCGGGTCGTCGAATCAAAATGATATAGTTGCGGCATCACTCCCGAGGAGGTTCTCCCTTGAAACGTTTGTCCCTCACCCTATTGTCGCTGGTCGGCCTGACCGGTCTGGCCTTCGCGGCCAAACTCACGAACCGCCCCATCGCCACGGTCAACGGCGAAGCCATTTTGTTGTCCGAATACGAGAAAAACTGGGCGTCCCTCCTCGAACAGGCCAAGGAATCCATGCCGGCCGACAAGCTCGACGACGCCTGGAAAAAAACCAACCGGGACCGGCTTCTGGATCAAATGATCGCCGACCGCGTCCTGCTCCAGGAAGCGAAGAAAAGAAAACTCCGGGTCAACCAACGGGAATTCGAAAACGGCGTCGCCCAGGTTCGGGCCCGATTTCTGCCGGAAAAGGCCCAAAAGGAGCTCCAGGGGATTTTGCGTCGGCAATACGCGGCCCTGGGCGCCGAGGCCAACGAAAGCGCCCTGGATTTCCCCGCCGCCCTGAAAGAGCTGGCCGCGAGCAACCCCGGGGCCGTCAAAGAGGCCGACGCCAATTTCGCCGCGGAATTGGCCAAGGAAGGCATCGACCAGAAAAAGTTTGAAGAACGGATCCGGGATCAGCTGTCCGTCATGGAGCTGTCCAAGGAGGCCGTTCGGGCCCGAACCAAGCCGCCGACGGATGAGGACGCCAAAAAGCTCTTCGACCGAATCCAACTGAAGCTTCAGGGCAAACCCGTGCCGGGATTGGCGGGCGAAGACGAAAAAGACCTCGAGTCCATGGCGAAATTCTACACC
>DAOQNO010000130.1:0-4960 GCA_035332125.1 Elusimicrobiota bacterium
CCCTGGCGGTTGGGCGACGTGGCCCTCCTTTTCCGCAGCGCGGCGCCCCTCACGGTGTACATGGAGGCCCTCAAATCCGCCGGCGTCCCTTATCTGGTCGAAAGCGATCGGAGCTTCTACGGCACCCCGGAAGCCATGGATTTTCTCAATCTTCTCCGGTGTTTGGCGGACCCCGACGACCGGGTCGCTCAAATCGGCCTCCTCCGGTCACCGTTGGTCGCCCTGGAGGATCGCGATCTGCTGGTCCTTTCGGAGGCGGACGCGTGGGCGGGCGTCGCTCGACCGGCGGGGCTCGCCGACGAAGCGTGGGAGGCCCTTCGGGAATTTCATCGGTGGACCGGATCCCTTCGGTCGGCCGCGGCCGGGGATTCCCTCGGCGTGTTGGCTCAACGGATTCTCCGGGAGTCGCCGATCCTCGCCGCGGCCGCGGCGGCTTACCACGGCGAACAAAGCGTGTCGAACCTCTACAAGCTCGCCCGGCTGGCCGGGGAGGCCCATCAAACCCGGGGGGAGACTCTGGGCGGGTTCGTGCGGTGGTTGTCCCGGGCCGTCGACGAAGGGGTGGAGGAGGGGGAAAGTCCCTTGGGCGAGGAAAACGTCGACGCGGTGCGCCTCTTGACCGTCCACAAAGCCAAGGGGTTGGAATACAAAATTGTATTTCTGCCGAACCTCGCCGGGAAAGTCCAAGGCGGCGCCCGGAACCCGCCCGCGGTCCGGGTGGATTGGGCCGGGGACCGGGCCGGGCACCGCCTGATCGAGCGGAAATGGGCCGACGCGGGAATGGCCTTCTTGGAAGCCGATGAACGTCGTCGGGAAGCGGGCGAAGCGGTCCGGGTTTTTTACGTCGCCGCCACCCGGGCCCGGGAGCGGGTCTTCCTTCTCGGCCAACAAAAAGAGGCCCCGGGAACGTTAATGGAAATGCTCCGCCGGGGAGTGACGGAATCCGACGGGGTTTGGTCCTTCGCCGACGGGCGGCGACTGGCCGTGATTCGGGTCGGGGCCGCCGCCGGCGGGGATCCCCGCTGGCCCCGGGCGGAGGCTCCCCGGGAATGTCTGGCGTCGCCGGCCCGGAGCCGGGCCTGGGAAAGACGCCGACGGGATTTCGCCGTCGCACCCCGGGAACGCTTGTTTGTTCGTCCCTCCGATTTGAGGACGGAGAACCCCGCGACGCCTCAACTTCCCTCGGAAGGGGACGATCATAAAACCGGGGCCGCGGCCTTGGGGGAGTTGTGTCACGCGGTGTTGGCGGAATGGGATTTTGAGGGCGCCGGGCTCGACGCCGTGTTCTCCGCGGTCCTCCACCGGTTCCAAAACGAGCGGCGGTTGACCGTTTGGGCGGACCTGGCTCCCGAGGCGCGGCGGATGCTCACCGCGTTTTCGGAATCCCCCGCGGCGCGGTCGCTCCGGCGCGGGGAAATTCTTTTGAGGGAATCTCCGGTGCTTTTTCCCCGGGGCGGAAAAATTGTGCGGGGCTCCCTGGACATCCTCTATCGGTTGGACGGGCGAAACATCCTGGCGGACTTTAAAACGGACCGGGTGGAGCCGGGGGAGGAGAGGGACCGCGCCCGAAGCTACGAAGGGCAAGGGGAGGCCTATCTCGAGGGGGTTCGTCGCTCCCTTGGTTTGGATTGTGATTTCGAGGTGATTTTTATTCGAACCGGTGGCGCGGTCCGCGTTTTGAAGGCAAAAACCATTGACAACAAATGATACTTAGGGTATGAATAAGGGTCAGGAAAGGTTCCTATGCGTGAAAAAGCGTTCGGCACACACGACATCGCCCGCATTTGCCATGTGACGCCCCCCACCGTGGGCCGGTGGATTGAAGAAGGTCTCTTGCCGTCTTTCACGACGGGGGGAGGCCATCGACGCGTTTGGGACGAGGACCTTCTCGTTTTCCTTCGGGCGCACAACATCCCGGTCCCGCCGGAACTGGTCGCCGAAGGGCCGCCCCGGGTCCTGGTGGTGGACGACGAGCCGCGCCTGCGACAGATGATTCTTCGGATTTTAAAGAAAGCCTACCCCGCCGCGGAATTTCACGAGGCCGAAAACGGCTTTGACGCCGGCAAAATGATTTCGGAGTTGATCCCCACCCTGGTCATCCTGGATTTGCGCCTGCCGGGCGTGGACGGACTCAAAGTCTGCGAAAGCGTCAAGAACGACGACCGCCTGAAACAGGTTCGAATCCTGACCATGACGGGGTTCGACGTCGAACGGTCCCGGGAAGAAACCCGGGAAGCCGGCGCCGACGGGTTCGTGGCGAAACCCTTTAAACCCGACGTCTTCCTGGACGAAGTCCGCCGTCTTCTGCCCGTTCCCGCCGCCAGCAAAGTCGCTTAACCTCCTTCCCCTTTCCCAAAAGCGAACGGCGGGGCCCCCGTCGCCGGAAGCGCCCGCCGTTGCCGTTAATTCGTTGCGGGGGATCAGCCGATGGCCAGCCGCCCCGTTTCGCCGGTTCGAATGCGAATCACCTGGCCCAAGTCGAGGACGAAAATTTTTCCGTCCCCGATGTTGCCCGTCCGCGCCGATTTTTGAATGGCGTCCACCGTCGGCTGAACGTACTCGTCGTTCACCGCGATCTCGAGCTTCACCTTCTTCAACAGGCTTCCCGCCTCTTTGACGCTCCGGTAAACCTCGGAGATGCCCTTTTGGCGGCCCCGCCCCATGACGCTCGTCACGGTCACCAAATGAATTTCCTTCTCCTCCAGCGCCTGAAGGACGTCGTCCAGACGGTCCGGCTGGATGATGGCCACAATGTATTTCATGTCGTCCTCCCGATCAGTCGAGCAGCGTGTAGGCCGTCTCGCGGTGTTGGGTCAGGTCGAGGCCGATGCGCTCGTCCTGGTCCGACACGCGGAGCCCGAGGGCCTTGTCCACCAACCACAACAGGGCGAAACTCGCCACGAACGAAAAGACCGCCGTGAGGACGGTGGCCTTGATTTGAATCCAAAACTGCAGGGGGTTGCCGTGGAACAGGCCGTCGGCCCCGGCGGCGTTCACCGCCTTGGTGGCCCAGAGCCCCGTCGCCAGGGCGCCCCAGAACCCGCCGACGCCGTGCACGCCGAAGGCGTCCAGGGAGTCGTCGTAGCCGAACTTGCCTTTGACGTACATCACGGACACGAAGCAGATGATCGCGACGGTGACGCCGATGGCCAGGGCCCCGAGCGGGTCCACAAACCCGGCCGCGGGGGTGATGGCCACCAGGCCCGCGACGGCGCCGGTGATGGTCCCCAGCATGGTCGGGTGGGAATTGACCTTCCAGTCCAGGAGGGCCCAGACCAGGCCCGCCGTGCCGGCCGCGATGTGGCTGGTCACGAAGGCGTTGGTGGCCAGGGCGCCCGATCCCAGGGCGCTCCCGCCGTTAAAGCCGAACCAGCCGAACCACAGCAGGCCCGCCCCCAACACCGCGAAGGGCAGGTTGTGCGGGGGGGAAATGTGCGTCGGAAAGCCTTTCCGCTTTCCCAAGTAGAGGGCGGAGGCCAGGGCCGCCATGCCGGCGTTCACGTGGACCACCGCGCCGCCCGCGAAATCCAGGGCGCCCATTTGGCGGAGAAATCCGCCCACGCCCCAGACCCAGTGGGCCACGGGGTTGTAGACGACCAGGGCCCACAGGAGCGAGAAAACGCAGAAGGCGGAAAACTTCATCCGTTCCGCGAAGGCGCCCAGGATGAGGCCCGGGGTGATGATGGCGAACATGCACTGGTAGACCATGAAGGCCTGGTGGGGAATGGTGGCCGCGTAGTCCGCGTTGGGGGCCAACCCCACGCCGCACAGCCCGAACCAATCCAGGCCGCCGATCAGCCCGTGGTGGTCGGGGCCGAAGGACAACGTGTAGCCGACCAGCACCCACTCCACGGTGATCAGCCCCATGAGCATGTAGCACTGCATGAGGATCGAGAGCATGTTTTTTCGCCGGACCAGGCCGCCGTAGAAGAACGCCAGGGCGGGGGTCATCATCAAGACCAACGCCGCGGAGATCAATATCCACGCGGTGTCGCCGGTGTCCACGGCGGGTTTGGCCGCGGCGATTTTATCCGAAACGGCCCGGTCGACCATCGCCGCCACTTCGCGGGTTTGGTTTTCCGAAAGCCCGGTCAAATTCGACGCGGCGTGGGCCAACAACGGCGCGGCCGCGGCGAAAAGCAAGGTGATCCAAAGCAAGGGTTTCCGCATGACGCTGAAACCTCCTTCGTGAAATGTCCCGGGGGAAAGAAAGGCGATGGCAGGCAATAAAAATCCCGCTTTCGATCGGTTCGAAAGCGGGACAACTCTGTCCCGGCGCGTCCCCTATCATCCCCATGACGGGCGCGAACCCCGGCAACGTTGGGGGGGTCCGCGGGCGACACGCCGTTGTGTCGCGGAGATTCTAAGATAACCGGCGGGAAAAAGCAAAGGGGAGGGGGCGCATGGCCCCCTCCCCTCGCTTATCGGTTGAACTTGTCGCGTTAGGCGACGGCCAGGGCCCCGCTTTCGCCGGTGCGCACCCGGATCACGTCGTCAATGGTGGAGACGAAGATTTTTCCGTCGCCCACCTGGCCGGTCGCGGCCGCCTTCAGAATGGCGTCCAACGTGGACCGGAGGTGGCTGTCCTCGACCACCACTTCGATCTTGGTTTTGGGCAGGAAGTCCACGCGAAATTCCCGTCCGCGGAACTGTTCCGTGATGCCCTTTTGCTTCCCGTGCCCCAGGACTTCATACATCGTGATGCCCGGGGTTTTGATGGCGTCCAGCGCCTTTTTAACGGCGTCGAGTTTCTCGCGCCGGATGATGGCTTCGATTTTTTTCATAAGGTTCCTCCCCTTACCGGGACATGGGCGTTTCGGAGTATTTGTCCATTTTAACGCCCATATAGCCCGGCAGTCCCATTTCCGGAATATCCAAACCTTCCACTTCGTCCATGGGGTTCACCCGGTGGCCGACGGTCACGTCGATGAGCTTGAAGACAATATAGCCCATCACGCCG
>DAOQNO010000131.1:0-4955 GCA_035332125.1 Elusimicrobiota bacterium
GTCAACATCCTCTGGGACGATTTGTCGCCGATTTCGTTTGCCTTGACCGGTGTTTGGTCGTTGAGGTGGATGGCGGCCAACACGCCGAATCGGCGCGGGACGACCAAAGGTCTTCGGACTTGAATAAAATGGGTTTTGTCGTTTTACGAATTTGGAATAACGAGGTATTCAAGAACCTGGACGCGGTGAAGGAAAAGATTCTTATGGCTTTGATTTCAAATAAAGGCACCCCCCACCTGAATCCTCCCCCTCAAGGGGGGAGGAAATCAGAGGCCATGCGATGATCGTTCCCGCCATCGCCAAACTGGTCGATCGAAAGGATCTGACCTTCGACGAAGCCCGGGAATCCGTGGCCGAGATTTTCGGGGGCCACGTCCCCCCGAGCCAGATCGCCGGTTTTTTGATCGCCCTCCGCATGAAGGGCGAGACGGTGGAGGAGATCGCCGGGGCGGCGGAGGCCATGCGGTCGGCGGCCACGCGCATCCACCTGCCGGACGTTTCCGTGATCGCCGACACCTGCGGCACCGGGGGGGACAAGCAAGGCAGCTTCAATATTTCGACGGCCGCCGCTTTCGTGGTGGCCGGGGCCGGTTTCACCGTGGCCAAGCACGGCAACCGTTCCATTTCTTCCCAGTGCGGGAGCGCGGACGTGCTGGAGGTCCTGGGAGTGCGGGTGGACCCGGCCCCCTCGGTGGTCGAACGGTGCTTAAAGGAAATCGGTATCGGGTTTCTTTTCGCCCCGGCCTTCCATCCCGCCATGAAATTCGCCGGGCCCGTTCGTCGGGAGTTGGGCGTTCGGACCGTTTTCAACGTGCTGGGGCCCTTGACCAACCCCGCCGGGGCCAACGCCCAGGTGGTGGGCGTTTTCTCTCCCCGGATGGTGGAGGTATTGGCCAAAGTCCTGGTTCGTTTGGGAACCCGGGAATCCATGATCGTCCACGGCGCGGGCCACGACGAAATCACCCTTTCCGGGAATACGACCGTGGCGGATATTCGCGGCGGACGCATCACCCACCGCACGTTGACGCCCAAGGATTTCGGTTTCAAGCGGGTCCCCGCGTCGGTCCTGGTGGGCGGGGACAAGGAAACCAACGCCGACATCGTTCGCCGCGTGTTGAAGGGCGAGCCGGGCCCCCAGCGGGACGCGGTGGTGGCCAACGCCGCGGCGGCCCTTTGGGTGGCGGGCCGCGCCGCGGGCCGGGCCGATTTAAAAACCCTATTGCACGGCCGCCGCGCGGCCGAAGCCTCCATCGACACCGGCGCCGCCCGGGAAAAGCTGGAGCGGCTGGCCGTCCTTTCCAACACCCCGTGAGCGAAACGAAAGGGCTGGACCGAATCGTCGCCCGAGTGCGGGCCGCCCTGCCGGAAAAACAGCGGGCCGTGCCGTTCGCCGTCCTCGAAAAGCGGGCCCAGGAAAAACCGCGTCCGCTCGACTTCCTTTCGGCCGTCCGCCAGCCGGATCGCGTGTCGGTCATCGCCGAGCTCAAAAAAGCGAGCCCCTCCGGGGGGCTTCTTCGGGCCGATTACGACGTGGCCGCGGGGGCGAAAGCTTACGCCGCCGCCGGGGCCCGGGCCCTCTCGATATTGACGGAGGAAAATTATTTTCTGGGGGAGCCGGACCACCTGGAAAAAGCCAAGGCGGCTTCCGGCCTGCCCGTTTTGCGGAAGGATTTCGTCGTCGATCCTTACCAGGTCCACGAGGCCCGGGCTTTCGGAGCCGACGCCGTTCTTTTGATCGTCGCCTTGCTGGAAGACAAAACCCTTCGGGCGCTCCTCTCGATCGTCAAGGAGTGGGGCATGACGCCCTTGGTGGAAGCCCACGACGCCCTCGAATTGCGCCGGGCGGTGGACGTCGGCGCCCAACTGATCGGAATCAACAGTCGGAATTTGAAGGATTTAACGATGAACCCCGGGACTTTTGAATCGCTGCTTCCCCGGGTGCCGCCGGGCGTGACCGCCGTGGCGGAAAGCGGTCTCAAAACGGCGGAGGACATCAAAAAAGTGCGGGCCCTCGGGGCCCGGGCCGTGCTGGTGGGGGAATCCCTGCTTCGGCAAAACGACTTGGAATCCGCGGCGCGGATTCTCGTGGAGGCGGGACAATGATGAAGGCGAAGATTTGCGGCATCACCAACGAAGAAGACGCGACCTGGGCCGTGAACCTGGGCGCCCACTTCATCGGACTCAATTTTTATTCGGAAAGCCCCCGGAAAGTGTCCGTGGAACTGGCCGGCCGGATCGCCAAAAAAGTCCCGCCCTTCGTGCCCTTGGTGGGCGTGTTCGTGAACCAGACCCCCGCGGAAATCGTCAAGATCGCCCAGAAAGTCGGCCTCGGGGGAATTCAGCTTCACGGGGACCACACGCCGGACGACTGCCGCGCCATCGCCGGCCAGCTCGAAAGTTTCGTCCTGCGGGCCTTCCGCATCGGCGGCGAAGCCGATTTGGAACCGCTGGCCGGGTTTAAAGAGGTGTGCAAATATTTTCTGCTGGACGCCCGCGTGGAGGGCCAGCCCGGCGGCACGGGGCAAACCTTTCCGTGGGAACTGGCGGCCCGGGCCAAATCCTTCGGGGTTCCGATTTTCTTGGCGGGCGGGCTGACGCCGGAGAACGTGGAGGCCGCCGTCGAAGCCGTCCAGCCCTTCGCGGTGGACGTGGCCAGCGGGGTCGAAAAATCCCCCAAACGGAAGGATTACGACAAAATGAAAAAATTTTTGGAAGTGGTGAAGTTCGCGTGAAACTCAAAGACCTCCCCGACCGCCGCGGGTACTTCGGCGACTACGGCGGGCGGTTCGTTCCCGAAACCCTCGTGGCGCCCCTGGAAGAACTGGAAGCGGCCTTCCGGCGCCTCCATCGGGACCCGGCGTTTAAGAAAGAGTTGAACGACCTTTTGGCAAAATTCGCCGGACGGCCGACCCCGCTTCTTTTCGCCAAAAATTTGACCGAGCGCCTGGGCGGGCCCCGGGTCTATTTGAAGCGCGAGGACCTCTGCCACACCGGCGCCCACAAAATCAACAACACGCTCGGGCAGGTCCTTCTGGCCAAGCGGCTGGGGAAAAAGCGCGTCATCGCCGAGACCGGCGCGGGCCAGCACGGGGTTGGCACCGCCACCGCCTGCGCGCGGCTGGGCCTGGCCTGTGAAGTTTACATGGGCGCCGAGGATATCGAACGCCAATCGCTCAACGTGTTTCGCATGCGGAGCATGGGGGCCAAGGTCATTCCGGTGACCACCGGATCCCGCACGCTCAAAGACGCCATCAACGAAGCCATGCGGGACTGGGTCACGAACGTGCGAACGACGTTTTATTGTCTCGGGTCCGTCGTCGGGCCCCACCCCTACCCCTGGCTGGTGCGGGAGTTTCAAAGCGTCATCGGCCGGGAAGTCCTGTGGCAAATGAAAAAAGCCGAGGGGCGGAATCCCGACGCCCTGGTGGCCTGCGTCGGCGGCGGGTCCAACGCCATTGGCCTCTTCGCGCCCTTTTACGACCACGCGAAAGTAAAATTTTACGGCGTGGAGGCCGGCGGCGACGGCCTGCGAACGGGCCGCCACGCGGCCACCTTGTGCACGGGAACGCCCGGCGTGCTTCACGGCGCCCGGACGTATTTGATGCAGGACGAAAACGGCCAGGTTCTGGGCACCCACTCCATTTCGGCCGGGCTGGATTACCCGGCGGTGGGTCCCGAACACGCCTTTTACAAAGACACGGGTCGGGCCACCTACGTGGCCGCCACGGACAAAGAAGCCCTGGCGGGTTTCAAATTGCTGAACGAAACCGAAGGTCTTTCCGGCGCCCTGGAGTCCGTCCACGCCGTCGGATTCCTGCCGAAACTCTGCCGCCGGATGAAAAAAAACCAATCCGTCGTCGTCGGCCTTTCCGGCCGGGGCGACAAGGACATGGTTCAGCTCCAGCAATTCCTGAAGAATTAAAATGAAAAGAGTGTCCTGGACCCTGGGCGTTTGGCTGATAACCGCGGCGCTTTTTCCATTTTCTTCCTCGGCCGCCCTTCTCGGGGAAAACAAGCGTTGGACCCTCTCGCCCAAGATCGGTTTCTCGCCCTTTACGGGTGTTCTTGGGGCGGAATTTCGATGGGAGCACCTGGGTCTGGGGGCGGGGTATTCCGCGTTCGGCGTGAAATATTATTTTTCGAGGCGCGGTTCCTCCCCCTACGTCGGGCCTTTTTTTTCCAAATACCGACTGGACCACAACGAGACCATCGACGGCATCGACTACGACCGGTACACCCATCGGGAGGTCGGCGTTTCCGGCGGATATCAGTGGCAGTGGAAATCCCGATGGAATTTGGAAGTGGGACTTAAATATTCCCACCTTCGGAAGAAGTGGGAAAAATCGCCCCGCTGGCGGGAGGAAAAAGGCAATTTCATCGGTCCGGCCGTCGCCGTCGGATTCGCTTTTTAGGCCCCGGTGCCTTTCGCCGCGCGGTTTTTGCGCTTCGCGCTCCTGACGTCTTTTCTTTTCTCCCTCCCATGGATTCTCCAGGCCGCCGGGGCGGGAACCCGTCCCGCCGCTTTTCTCCGTCTCGGGGTCGGGGCCCGGGCGGCGGCGTTGGGGCAAGCCTCCGTGGCCTTGTCGGACGACGCCGGCGCCGTTTACTGGAATCCCGGGGCCCTCTCACGGTTGAACGGGGGCCAAGCGCTCTTCTCCCATGGAAGTTTTCTAAACAACGACTTGTCCTACGACGCGGCCGCCGCGGGCCGGGCTCTTCCCGGGGTCGGGGTCCTGGGCCTTTTGTTGCAGCACGCCTCCGTGGGGGCCCTGCCGCGCCTGGACGGGGCGGCCCAGGAAACGGGAAGCTTCTCGCCGGCGGACACGGCGGGAACCGTCGCCCTGGCCCGCACCGTTCAAGGTCATGGACTGGGGATTTCACTCAAATTCGTCCGAAGTAAAATTCTAAACGCCGCCTCCACGGTCGCCGGCGGCGTGGGGTATCTGTCCCCGCCT